>CAZLJN010000078.1:0-9141 GCA_964559815.1 uncultured Propionibacteriaceae bacterium | reverse complement strand
ACGTGCCCAGGTCGGTGGTGCCGATCGGCAGATCGGAGTGGATGCCCGAGATCAACTGGACGATGCTGTCGGGAATCTCATAGCCGCCCACCAGCAGCAGCGCGGCCAGCTTCGGGAAGGTGCCGGACGCGTGCGCCAGCAGCAAGCCCGGCAGCAGATCGGTGCGGTCGCTGGGCATGATCACCGTGGATTCCGACGTCAGCCGCTGCAGCACATTCGGCAGCGTCATGCCGGCCACCAGGACCTCGACGGACTCGTGGTTGAGTAGTTCGCCGTTGCCCTGCATCAAGGTGGCGCCGACGGCCTCGAACTGGGCCCGGACGGTCGGGGCGACCAGCAGCGGGTCGGTCGGCAGAGCGCCGGTGACCACGCTGTCGATCTTGGTCAGTTCGGTCTCGACCGCATCGACGATGCTCGGCTCGACCCGGTTCGCGACCACAGCCAGCACCTTGGCGTGGTTGGCCTTGAACTCGGTGATCGCACCTTCGGCTGCCGAGCGGATCGCGGCAGCGTCCCGTCCGGTGCCGGCGACGACCAGCAGCACCGGCGCGTTCAGGTTGGCCGCCACCCGGGCGTTGAAGGTGAGCTCGGTGGGCGAGGCGACGTCGGTGTAATCCGAGCCGAGAATCACCACAGCCTCGTGCGCCTCGCGGATCTTGGCGTACTTCTCCACCAGGGTCGACAGTGCGGCGTCGGCGTCGGCGCGGATGTCGTCGTAGGTGACGCCGACGGCCTGGGTGTAGGTCTGGTTGATGCCGGGTTCGGCGAGCAGCGTGCACAGGATCTCGTCGGGGGCACCGGCGCGAACGACCGGCCGGAACACGCCGACCGAGCTCACTGTGCGGGTCAGCGCCTCGATCATGCCGAGGGCGACCATCGACTTTCCAGCCAGTCCTTCAGGGGACGCGACGTAGATGCTCGTACTCATTGGGGAAGGGTAGCGATCAGGGCGTGGCGTGGCGATAGCTTCATCGGGGCGACTTGTGGTCGCCTCACCCGTAGGTGCCGTAACGGGGTCGGTTGGCATAGGCCCGGGCCTTTCAGAGGTCGCGCAGGGGCATTAGGGCTTGTTGTGCGTTGTTACTAACATTCTAGGCCTGGCGTGGAGGCCTGAGTGCCGCGCTGGTTGAGCCTGGTCGAAACCGTCCTGGGACGCTGGTAGTGCCCAGATGGAACCTAGGCGGGGCTGAAGGTGAGCCCCGCTGAAACCTGCGCGCATCCTTGGGTGTCGCGACGCGTGTGCCGCACCTGCTTACCGCAAAGAAGCAAGGGCTGATGATGAGCCCGGTGGGAAGGGTAGCGCATGCCTCGCCGCCCGCAGCAGGGGTCGTCCACGCCTCTGGGACATGGAGCTGGTTGAGCAGCGGCGAAGCCGCGTGTCGAAGCCTCGGGGTTCGGCACCTTGGTGTCGACCAGCGAAGCTCAGCCGACGGCGTTGCTGAGCCACTCCAGGTCGGCGCGGCGAGCGTCAGTGTCGCCGGGGGTCTCCAGGATGATCGGGGCGCCGGCGGTGGCGAAGACCTCGGCCAAGCCCTCGGGGTCACAGTGACCGGCGCCCAAGTTGGCGTGCCGGTCGGCGCCGGAGTCGAACGCGTCGCGGGAGTCGTTGCCGTGCACCAGGTCGATCCGCCCGGTGATGGCCGTGATCTTGTCGACCAAGCCGGACAGCTGGTTGCCGCCGGCGTGCGCGTGGCAGGTGTCGAGGCAGAAGCCGACCCGGTCGCCGTTGGCCGAGCCGGAGATGGCGTCCCACAGCTGGGCGATCCGCTCCAGGCTGCGGGCCATGGCGTTGGCCCCGCCGGCGGTGTTCTCGATCAGCAGCGGGACGTCGATGGTCAGCCCGTCGATCGCCTTGCGCCAGTTGTCGAAGCCCACCTGCGGGTCCTCGGTCGCCAGCACATGGCCGCCATGGACGATCACCCCGGCCGCGCCAATCTCGGCGGCCATGGTGAGCTGCTTCTGCAGCTGCTGACGGCTGGGGATGCGAATCCGGTTGTTCGTGCTGGCCACGTTCAGTACATAGGGAGAGTGAATGTAGAGGGCCACCCCCGCGCTCTCGGCGAACTCGCGCAGCGCCTGCGCGCCGGCCGGAAACCCGACCTTGGGTCCCTTCCAGCCTTGCGGATCACCCAGGAAGAACTGGGCGGCACCGATGCCCAGCAGCTGGGCCTCCGCCACCGGATCGATTGAATCCACATGTGCCCCGAAAACCATGGCGCCAGTCTAGGCAGCAGCTCCGACCTCGACACCGCCGAGTTGCCTGGGTTATGGCGGGCGACGCCGCCCGGCTGGAGTGTCACCGCCGAGTTGTCGGGGTTATCGGGGGCGCTGGAAGCCTCAAAACCCCGACAACTCGGCGCTCGACGCCCCGACGCGATCGGGGGTGTCTGGTAACCCCGACAAGTCGGCGGTGTGCCGGGCGGCGCGGCCTGGGCCGTGGATCGGCAGAGCATTGCAAATCAGTGTGCAGCTAGCACCTCTGCGGGGTCGTGGAGGAACCTACGCAGTAGTAACTTAGGCCCCACACGCAATGGAGGTGCCTTGACCGACACAGCCCACCTGGCCGGCTTGCTGGCCCGGTCAGTGACGATGTTCGCCGACGAACCCGCGGTCCGGATTCATGACGGGGAAGGTTGGCAGGTAGAGACCTATGCCGCCTTCGCCTCGCGAGTGCGGACGCTGGCTGCTCGCTTGATCGACCGTGGCCTCGCGCCCGGCGAACGGGTGGCGATCTTCTCGCCAAACCGTCCCGAGTGGTCGCTGGTCGACTTCGCCTGTGCGGAGGCGGGATTGGTGTCGGTGCCGCTGTATGCGACCAGCACCGCCGATCAGGTACGCCACATCGTGCGCGATTCGGGGGCGCAGCTGATCTTCGTCAACAGCAAGAAGGACGCCGAGATGCTGGCCGGCCTGCGCGCCGACCTGCCCGAGCTGGTCGAGATCATCTCGTGGACTCCGGTCGACGGCTTCCCTTGCCTCGATGACGAGCTGGCCGCCGCCCCGTCCGACACCTCCGCGGTCGAAGCTCGCCTGGCTGTCGCCGATCCGGACACCCTGGCCACGATCATCTACACCTCGGGGACGACCGGCGAGCCCAAGGGTGTGATGTTGAGCCACCGCGGGTTCACCCATCAGGTGACCGCGTTGAACAAGTTCTTCCGGCTCGGCCCTGGCGACGTCTCACTGTGCTTCCTGCCGCTGAGCCACGCTCTCGAGCGCGCCTGGACCTATGAAGTGCTGTCCAACGGCTGCCTCAACACCTATGTCGCTGATCCGCGTCAGGTCGCTGAGCAGATGATCCTGGCTCAGCCGAACCTGCTGGTGAGCGTGCCCCGCCTGTACGAGAAGGTCTACAACACGGCCAAGGAGAAGGTGGCCGACAGCCCGGTGAAGCAGAAGATCATGGCGTGGGCGCTCAAGGTCGGCGCCGAGTACGCCGATGCGCTGCGTACCGGTCAGCGACCGCCGGCCGGCCTGAAGGCTCGGCTCAATGTCGCCGACAAGCTGGTGCTGCACTCGGTCCGGGAGGCGGTCGGCGGCGCGAAGAAGGTGCTCGCCTGCGGTGGCGCCCCAATGCGCCGCGAGGTCGAGGAGTTCTTCTACGGCTGCGGCATGACCGTACTGACCGGGTATGGACTCACCGAAGCTTCGCCCCTGGTCACCTTCCCGCCGCCGCTGGACTACCAGCCTGGCAATGTCGGAAAGGTGATGCCCGGTGGTGAGCTGCGGGTGGCCGATGACGGCGAACTGATCTACCGCGGTCCCAACCTGATGATGGGCTACTGGAACAAGCCGGAGGAGACCGCCGCCACCATCAAGGACGGCTGGCTGCACACCGGTGACGTCGGCGAGTTCGACGGCGGCTACGTGCGGATCACCGATCGGATCAAGGATCTGATCGTCACCAGCAACGGCAAGAACATCGCACCCTCGGCGATCGAGGGCATGCTGGCCGCCGACCCCTTGTTCGAGTACACCCTGCTGCTCGGCGACAACCGGCCGTACCTGACCTTGTTGGTGGCCCCGTCGCTGCCGCATCTGGACGAGATCGCCAAGCAGTTGCAGATCACCTGGGGCAAGCGGGAGGAACTGCTGAACAACCCCGAGGTGATCGAGGAGATCAAGCGGCGGATCGGGGCACTCACCGAGAAGCTGCCCAGCCATGAGCAGATCCGCGATCTCCGCTTGCTGGTGGACGGCTTCACTCAGGAGAACGGGATGCTGACGCCCACCCTGAAGGTGCGGCGCAAAGAGGTGGAGAAGCGCTTCGCGCAGCTGGTGGACGACATGTACGCCCGCGTCGGCAAGGACCGCCGCTAGGACTGTCTCGGTCGGTCCGGGAAGGTGGCGGCCTTCCCCGGCCGGCCGGGACCTGGGCCTGGCTACTGGCGTCCTCCCTGCTGAGGTGGCAGAGTCGAATCACGGTCCGCATGCCGATCTGTGATTTGACCGTTTCGATACCCCGGGGGGTATAGTTCGAGCCATGAGAACCGTGATTGTTGGGGGCGTCGCTGGGGGCATGTCCGCTGCCACCCGTCTGCGCCGGATGGATGAAAACGCCGAGATCCTCGTCCTTGAGCGCTCCGCGCATGTGTCGTTCGCGAACTGCGGGCTGCCGTACTTCGTCGGCGGCGTGATCACCCGTCGGGAGGCTCTGCTGCTGGAGACCCCGAGAGCATCAATCGCCGGTTCAAGGCGGACGTCCGGGTCAACTCCGAGGTCGTCTCCATTGACCGCGCGGCCAAGACCGTCACCGTCCGCGAAGTGCTCACCGGCAAGGAGTACACCGAGACCTACGACAACCTGATCCTGGCTCCGGGTGCGGCACCGTTCATCCCGCCGATCCCCGGCGTCGAGCGCGCGCTGACCCTGCGCAATGTCGCCGACACCGACACCATGGCCGCCACGGTGGCCGAGGTGCTGGCCAGTGATAACAAGACCGCCGTGATCATGGGCGGTGGCTTCATCGGCCTGGAGCTGGCCGAGAACCTGGTCGAGCGCGGCCTGCAGGTGTCGGTCGTCGAGCTGGCCGACCAGATCATGGCGCCGCTGGATGTCGAGATGGCTATCCGCGTCCAGTGGGAGCTGGAAGGTCGTGGCATCGAGGTCATCACCGGCGCCTCGGTGACCGAGATCGCCGAAACCACTGTCACTCTCTCCGACGGTCGCACCCTGCCGGCCGGACTGGTGATCGCCGCCATCGGCGTCCGTCCCGAGTCGGGGCTGGCTGCTGCGGCCGGCCTGGAAGTCAATGAGCGCGGTGGCATCGTCGTCGACGAGTCCCAGCGCACCTCCGATCCGTCGATCTTCGCCGTCGGCGACGCCGTGGTGAAGCGGGACGCGATCACCGGTGACCCCGCGATGGTGCCGCTGGCCGGCCCGGCCAACCGGCATGGACGCCTGGTCGCCGACGTCATCGCCGGACGTCCGGTGTCGGCCAATACCGTGCTGGGCACCGCGATCGTCGGGGTCTTCGGCATGCAGGCCGCCGCCACCGGCTGGACCGAGAAGCGTGCGGTTGCTGCCGGACGCAAGATCCGCGTCGTCCACACCCACCCTGACAATCACGCCGGCTATTACCCCGGCGGTGAAGAGATGCACCTCAAGCTGGTCATCGATGCCGAAACCGACGCCATCCTTGGTGCGCAGGGGGTCGGCGGAAATGGCGTTGACAAGCGGATCGACGTGATCGCCACGGCAATGCGCGGCGGCCTGACGGCGTCCGACCTGACTGATCTGGAGTTGAGCTACGCGCCGCCGTTCAGCTCGGCGAAGGACCCGGTAAACATGCTCGGCTTCCAGGCCGAGAATCTCCGCGACGGCCTGGTGGAGTCGGTGCAATGGCATGAGCTTCCGGCTCTGCTGGACGCCGGCATTCAGGTGATTGACGTGCGCACGCCGTTGGAGTTGGAGCGCGGAATGATTGAAGGCGCAATCAACATCCCCGTTGATGAACTGCGGGACCGAATCGGCGAGATTGCCGATGATGTGATCCTCTATTGCTGGTCGGGCACACGGTCCTACGTGGGATCGCGAATCCTGACCCAATCAGGACGACGTGTCCGCCACCTGGATGGTGGGTATCGAACCTGGGCGGCGATCTAAAGCGTCAGAGTGTACGAGTCTGTACGAACTGGTGCGGTAAGTATCTGAATTTGCGGTGAACTGGCGTTCACTAGTGGCGCAGGCACTGTGCCAGTCCGAGGGGGACACTGGTGAGTCGGGCAACCAATGAGGGGTGCGATCATGGCGGTGATCGCCTAGGACGTTGACCTGACCGCAGTCCGCTGGATGGCTCAGTGCCTGCACCCTGTTCATTGGGGTGACTCCCGTCACTCCGAACGCCCCCGCAGGAGACACTGTGCACGAGCGGCCGAGTCGGACAGAGATAGCCGCGATGGTCAACCAGGCCCGCCGCGACCGGCACCTTTCGGTGCGGGCAGCGGCGCAGATATCCGGCGTTCCCGCTTCGACGATGCAGGGCTGGCTCCAAGGCCGCCATTTCCCCACACCGGCGCTGCGTCCGAAGTTCCTCGCCCTCGTTGCGCACTTGGAACTCGGCCACTTCCTCCACGCTGGGCTTTGGCAGGACGACGAGGTGTGAGCGATTCCGGCTTTCGCTGCGGTGCCGGATGATTCGTGAGACCCTAATGGCATGTCCGCTGGGCTTGTCAGTCGGGACTTCGCGAGGCGGGTGAACGAAGCTCGGCTGTCGCGTCATCTTTCCATTCGTGCCGTCGCCCGCCTGGCAGGCGTCCCAACGACGACTGCCCAGGGGTGGTTGAGCGGGGACCACCTGCCTTCTTCAGCATTGACCGGTCACTATCTGCGGTTGATTTCGCTGCTCGGTTTGATGGCGGAACTCCCTGACGATCTGCGTACTCATCTCGCCGACCAGAAGTGATCCCTGTCCACGCCGGCGTCTCACGCCATCGGGACTTGCCTTGCTGGAGTTTCACTCGTCAGCAACACTAAGAACGCTGTTGCCGACTCGCTTTTCTCGCGAGGCCGGAGCGCAGTATTGCGGGGGCAATGTTCTGATCGGGGGATCTGTGATGGGTGTTGGGCGTCAACGTTTGCGGACTCGGATGGCCGCAGCGAGCCGTGGCACCACACAGCCACGCCATTGTCGAGCCGCTGGCCGAGTCTGGTGGCTGCCGTTTGCGGTGCGTTGAGCACCACAAACGGCAGAGGCGCGGAGGCGGGCGGCACCACAGAAGCTCCCACCTCGGCTCCGGTTACCAGACTGACCGTAGCCGGGATCTATCGACTGGTGCGCGCCGAAGGGCACTGTCAGGTCTTATGTGAACAAACTCAAGGAAATGGGGGATTGCTATGAGTTCGAATGGCGTCAGACGTCGCTGGATCCGGGGGGTAACGGGTGTGGTGGTCGCGATGGCAGTCGGCGTGGGGGTAGCACCGGTGGCGCAAGCCAGTCCGGTTGGCGGAACCATCTCGGGCCGGGTCACCTTGTACGACGGCAAGCCGGCCGTCGGTGCCCAGGTATGCGCGGCAAATGGTGTGGACGTGTGTACCACCACCGGGAAGGATGGCCGGTATCGGATCACCGGCCTGGAGTGGTCGAACGACGCGATTCACGTTTATCAGGTAAAGGTGACTGCGCCGGGCCACCTGACCACGTATTACACCCCGAAGGGCACGTCGATTGATGTGCCCGTGTGGGACGACTTGGTGAAGATGACCCCAGGCGCTACGGGGGTGGATCTTCAGTTGCTCAAAGGCGTCACCATCAATGGGCGTGTCACTAGCGGCGGTGAAGCGAGCAACGGCCAGGTGATCTCGGCCACCAGCACCTATGGGCATCCCGCGATCGTGCGAACCGATGCTGACGGCAAGTACTCCCTGGTAGTGCCGCCCGGGGTGACCCAGATCACTTCCTCCACCGCACTGATCTACTTCGAATGGCGCAACCTGCTCGGCCAGTCGCCCGAGCTCAGGCTGAGCGACGGCGCGACCCGCACCGTGAACATCGCAGTGACGACCGGAACCGGGGTTGATGGATCAACAAGTGGTGCCGGGATGAGCTGGGGCACCTGTCCTACCGTGTCGGCCCGCAAGATCGTCGCCGGCGGCGCTGAAGTGCCGTCCGGCGGACTGAGGTACAGCCGTGGTTGTACCTTCGGATCCAGCACCTGGGAACCGGGCACCTATCGATTGACCTACTCCGGCTGGCGGTTGATCGCCCAAACCCGAACTGTTGAGGTGAAACCCAATCAGCTCACCCAGCTGGATCACGTCGCTCTGGTGAGCGACACCGCTACCTACTCCTCGGTGGTCGCGGGCCAGGTGGTCATTTTCGGCACTCCTGTGGTGGGGAGTCAGCTGGTCGCCGATACAGGTGAATGGACTCCCAGCTGGGCGATTCGCACCATCCAGTGGTACCGCGACGGCCAAGCCATCGCGAAGGCCAACGTGTCGACCTACCAACCGGGTGCCGCTGACGTGGGTAAGCGCCTGACGGTGAAGGTCCATGGCTATGCCGGTGAGGGTCTTGAGGCCGATGTCGAGTCGGCTCCGACCGCCGTGGTGCAGGGAGTGCTGACCACAGCTAAGCCGGTGATTGTCGGCAAGGTGAAGGTCGGAAAGACACTCACGGCGCGGACCGGAGAGTGGGGGCCGGCTCCGGTCACCCTGACCTACGCGTGGTTCCGTTCGGGGAAGGTCGTGAGCGGGGCGACCGGGGCAAAGTACCGACTCACCAAGAAGGACAAGGGCAAGCGGATCACCGTCAAAGTGACCGGCTCTCTGGTCAACTACCGCACCGTGGTGCGGGCGTCCGCGGCCACCAAGAAGGTGGTCCGCTAGCGACTAGGCGGGAGGCGTTCCGTCGGGCCGCTAGCTCAGCGGTCCGACGGGCGCCGATCGCACCTCGGTGGGGGCATAGCCACTACGGCGAGCTATCACCGCCAACACCACGCTGCTGCCGACCAGATCAGCGGGCGGAGTGAAAGTCGAGCTCTCGGCACCGCTGATTGCGGTGCCATTGGCGTACCACTGGTAGCTCACTGTCGTCGGGGTGGGGTTCCACCCGGCGAGAGTTCCGGTCAGCACTTCGCCGACAGCCGGGGTACCCGAAACGGTGGCGGTGCCGGTGGTGAAGCCCTTGACGATCTTCACCTT
>CAZLJN010000077.1:0-9159 GCA_964559815.1 uncultured Propionibacteriaceae bacterium | reverse complement strand
CAACCGCTCGTCGAGCCTGTCGAGACGCCCCGTCCGAAGGAGATTTCTCAGAACGTCTGACAGGCCAGCAACAGCCGTGCTTGGATGTGCGCACAGCTTCCACCCCGGGGAGTCACCGCTGAAGGTGAGCCCCCTGCTGAAGGGCGACTCAATGTTGCGTTTGCCGCTGTCTGGTGCCGGTGTTGTGATGCCGCGCTGGTTGGTCTTGTTCCTGGCCGGGTTGTTGTCGGTTGCCTTGTCTTTCGGCAGTGAGGTGCCGATGGCGCGCGCCGAGACGCCCGAGCCATTGCCGTCTCCGTCGGAGACCCAGGGCGGGTCGGTGACGGCTGATTCCGATGGTGATGGGGTGCCGGATCGTCCTGACTTGGTGTCGGCGGGGGTGACCGCGCGGTTGCTGGGTGCGGCGGTGGAGGATCTGTCTCAGCGGACGGGGCAGGTGCGGGTTCTGGTGAACCCGGACGGGACGGTGGAGCAGGAGTCTCATGCTGCGCCGGTGTGGGTGCAGAACGCCGACGGGAAGTGGATCGACGTCGACTACAGCCTGGTCGAGCGGGCCAAGGGCGGTTTCGCGCCGAAGGCGTCCCCGTCGTCGGTGGTGATCGACGGCGGTGGCGCGCGGGAGTTCGCCCGGCTGGACCTGCCCGGCGGAGGCTCGACGATCTGGTCCTGGCCGGAGGCGCTGCCCACGCCTTCGGTGGACGGCCCGACCGCCACCTACGCCGTGAGCGAGGGCGTGGATCTGCTGGTCACAGCGACGGTTCTGGGGGTGTCGACCCGGATTCGGATCAACACCGCGGACGCCGTGGTGCCGGAGTTCACCGTGAGTGTGCGCACCGAGGGCGTGGAGCTGTCCCAGACCGATGAGGGCCAGTTGGTGTTCAGTGACGGCAATGACGCCGCCGGGCACACCGCGTCGTTGCTGGCGTGGGACGGGCGCCTGGACAAGTGGGGTGACCCGATCGAGGTCGTGCCGGTCGAGGCGACCGTGGAGGAGACCGCCACGAAGGGTGACCGGGTCGATCAGGACGTCACGCTCACGACGCCGAGCGAGCTGGTGGACGACCCCGACGTGGTCTACCCGATCATCGTCGATCCGGAGTTGTCGCCGCTGTCTCCGTCCCAGGACACCTGGGTGCGGCGCGACACCACCTGGATCGAGAACGGCTACCGGCTGATGACCGGCCGGCTGGACGGGAGCCCGAACGACAATCCCACGATCAGCTACTTGCAGTGGCCCAACGGCCAGATCGCTGGTCGCAAGATCCTGTCGGCCAAGATGTTCCTGTTCCAGTACGCCTCGGGATCGTGCTCGTCGCGGACGATGAACATCCACCTGCTGCGGGACGCCTGGAGCGACACCACGACGCTGTACTCGAACAAGCCGGTCGCGCTGAGCACGTCGGGCCTGTCCTCGACGCTGACCAAGAACGTCGGTGGAGACGGCTGCAGCGCGCCGAACGGCTATGTCTCGGCCGACGTCACCAGGATGGTGCAGGCGTGGGCGGATGGCCCCACGGCCGGCGGTTACGCGAACAACGGCTTCCAGCTGAACGTGCCCTCGGAGAAGGCCTCCGATGTCAGCTACGAGCGTCGGTTCTGCTCGGTCAACCCCGACCCGTCCCACACCAGTTGTGTCTCGACGGCGCAGACCCCGTATCTCACGCTGACCTACAACAGCGCCCCGCAGACCGCGGCTGTTCCTTCGGTGAGCGGGTCGCGCACGTTCGACGGCAAGATCTGGACCGCGCAGGCGTCGCCGACCCTGACCACGTCGGCGGCTGACGCCGAGGCGTCGAAGGTGGCCTACAGCTTCGAGGTCCGCACGTCCGCCGCCGCGACCGCGAACGTCGCCACCTGCACGACCGCCCAGGTCGCGGCGGGCGCGAGTGCCGGTTGCCAGGTGAGCAGTGCGCTGACCAATGGGTCGTCCTACGTGGTCCGGGCACGGGCCACGGACGAGCACGGTCTGGCGGGGGAGTGGTCGGCGTGGACCGCGATGGGCGTGGACGTGAGTGCGCCGACGACGCCGTCCATCGCGTGCGTCGGCTACGGGAACGACACCTGGCTGGCCAGCCGGGTGTCGGCGTCGACGACGTGCACGTTCGCCGCCTCCGGTGTGGCCGATTTCGAGTGGCGCCGCACCAACGCCGGGACCGTGGAGGACCAGCCGGCGGTGGTCGCTTCGGCGGGCAGTGGCACGACGAGCGCCATCCAGGTGCCGGTCAACGGTGTGGTCCGGGTCGAGGCCAGGGCACGGAACCGGGCCGGTGTGCCGAGCGGCTGGAGGACGTTTACCTTCGGCATCGGTACCGCTGCGGTCACCCAGCCGATGCTGGACGACCGGTCCACGTCGACCTTCCCGGTGCAGGCGATCGCGGCCGGTGGTGCGACGAGCGCGCGAGTGGAATGGCGGTATGCCCCGAATGTCGAGGGCGACACCTCCACCGGCTGGACGGCCGCGTCCAAGCTCCAGCTGAAGTCCACCGGCGCGGCCTGGACGGGCACGCTCCAGGCCACCAGTCCGCTGTCCCAGATCCCCTTGCTGACCTGGACGCCGAGCAAGGAGACCGGCATCAGCGTGCCGTCGACGGTGCAGCTCCGCGTGGTGTTCACCTATCCCGGCAACGTGACGATGCCCTCGCCGCTACAGCGCGTGGTGTTGATCCCGCACGCGTTCGGCGGCTCGTACCCGACCCAGGAGGTGGGGGCGGGCACGCTGGCGCTGTTCACCGGAGAGTTCCAGGTGTCCGAGACCGACGTGTCGGTGCCGGGGACCGGCGGGAACCTGACGGTCGGCCGGACCCACGGGACACTCACTGGTGACCTGGCCGGCCCGGCGGGCGTGTTCGGGCCCGGCTGGACCGCAGACTTCGCCGGGGAAGGCGCCGGCGTCGCGGGCTATGTGGTCACCGACAACACGGGCATCGACGGCACGATCATCCTCACTTCTCCCGATGGCGATGCTGAGGTCTATGCCCATTCCTCCGGCACCAAGGGGTCGCTGAAGGTCGGGAACTACCTCGGGGTCGGCGAGACTGCGCTCAACCTCGACACGCTGAAGCTGGCCACAGGTGGCGGCACCGGGATCAGTCACACGCTCACCCTCACCGAGCAGGACGGCACCGTCACCGAGTTTCAGCGCACCACCGCGGGTGTCTGGTCCACCCACAAGACCGTCGAGCCCGAGAACAACTCCACCGTCCAGTTCATCCGGGACGGCAACGGGCTGGTCACCTGGGTTCTGGCGCCGGCCCCGGCCGGAGTGACCTGTACCGCCGCCACCCAGGCCAAGGGATGCCGCGCGCTCAAGTTCACCTACGCCACCGTCAACGGTGGAGCCCGGCTGACGAAGGTCCAGTACGTCGCGTGGGACCCCAAGCCGGGCAGCGACGGGAAACCAGGCTCGGGTGCGGCCATGGCCACCATCGACGTGGCTGGGTACGGCTATGACGCGCAGGGCCGGCTGACCGAGTCATGGGAGCCGAACGCTGCCGGTGACGCGGGCGCGGGTCGCAAGACGCTGTACGAGTACACGACGATCAACTCCAAGACCGTGGTGACCAAGGTCACCGATCCCGGCTTGGTGCCGTGGCGGTTCGGCTACGACCAGGTCGGCCGCCTGGCCACCGTGAAGCGGGCACAGGATCCCGGTGCGGGCAGCGGGGACGCCACCTGGACGGTCGCCTACGATGTGCCGCTGTCCGGCGCCGGCCTGCCCGACCTGACCTCGGGCTCGGTCGTCACCTGGGGCCAGTTGGCCGCCGATGCACCCACCGGCGCCACCGCGGTGTTCGAACCCGACCGGGTGCCGGCCGCGACACCGACGGACGCCGACTGGCCGTGGGCGAGCATCTCCTACTTCTCGCAGGCGGGCCGCACGACGAACGCCGCCCAGTACGGCGCCGGCCAGTGGCTGGTCGACTCCACCCGCTACGACGCCCAGGGCAACACCACCTGGTCGCTGTCGGCAGCCGGTCGGGCCCTTGCCCTGACCGAGCCCTACCCCGCAGCAGCAGCCGACAAGTACGCCACCATCACCGTCTACAACGACACCGGCACCAGGGTCGAAGAGACCTACACCCCGATGCGACAGGTGGTGCTGGAGAACGGCACGTCGGTGATGGCCCGTACCGTCACCAGCACGGTCTACGACGACGAGGCGGAGGCCTCACTGATGCCGGGTCGGCCTACCAGTGGGGTGCCGACGGGCGGGTACCAGCTTGCCGTCGAGCAGCGGGTCGCGGTCACCGACCGCATCTTCCCCAAGGCCACCGGCAACACCTGGGACACCAAGAAGCTCCGCTTCCGGTACGACCCGGTGAAGTCCGGTGACCCGTCCGGCTGGACGTTGAGGGTGCCCACCCGGACCCTCACCCAGGACGGCTCCGGCTGGGCCACCGCGATCACCCGGTACGACGCTGAGGGTCGCGTGGTGGAGACCCGCACCCCTGGCGGCACGGCGATCACCGACGGCTCGGCCAACGACACCTACTCCACCAAGACCATCTACTACGCAGCCGACACCAGCGCCGAGATCAGCGCCTGCCGATCCAAGCCGGAATGGGCCGGCAACACCTGTGTGGTGAAGACCGCCGGCGACCCAGCCTCCGGCCACCCGATCCCCGCCAAGACCACCACGGGCTACAGCGTGCTTGGTGCCACCACCCGCCTGGAGGAGGCGTCCTCCACCTGGACCCGCGCCAGCGTGACCGGCTATGACTACCGGGGCCGCGAGACGAGCAGCAGCGTCGCTCTGACCGACCACGCCACGATCAGCGGCACAACCAGTTATCACGCCACCACTGGTGCGGTGACCAGCACCACCGGCAACGGGGTGACCGAGGCGTTCACCTACGACACGTGGGGTCGGCTGCTGACGGGAACCGACGGCACCGGAAACACCGCCATCACCACCTACGATCCGGTCGGGCGCACCAAGACCTTCAACGACGGCAAGGGCACCTACACCTACACCTATGACGGCACCGACAACCAGGGCAAGGCCGAGCGCCGCGGCCTGACCACCCGGGTCGACCTGGGCTATGCCAGTGGTGACACCGACGTGGTGACCGGCGCCTACGATGCCGCCGGTGGTCTGATCCGACAGGTGCTGCCGGGTGGCTATGCCATGAGCTGGGTACGCAACCTCGCAGGGCAGCCGACCAGCCTGGCCTATTCGCAGACGGTCGGCAGCGTCACCACGCCGGTGATGGGCTTCTCCCAGACCTATGACCATCTGGGCCGCGTGGTCACCGCCACGGGTCCGGGTGGTACCCAGCGGTACAGCTACGACGACCGGGCACGACTCTCCAAGGCCGAGGACATCGGTCCGGCCGGCTGCCTGACCCGCAGCTACAGCTTCACCGGCGACAGCAACCGCACCAGCCTGAAGACCTACAGCCCCGGCAGCGGGGGCGCCTGTCAGACCGCCACCGCGGCCTCCACACTGTCCTACAGCTACGACACCGCGGACCGGATCACCAACGCCGGCTACGTCTACGACCGGCTGGGCAGGACGACGACGGTGCCGCGGGCGCACACCAGCAAGGCCGGGGTGTCCGTGGCCGGCGACCTGAGCGTGACCTATGCCGCCAACGACATGGTCGCCAGCCTGCAACAAGCCGTGCCCGATGATGCGTCAGGGGTGGTGAAGACCCGCAGGCAGACGTTCAGCCTGGACGGTTCGGACCGTGTGTCAACGATCAAGACGTTCACCGACACGGTGCAGCTGGTCGAGACGCTGAACCACTACGATTCCGACGCTGACAGCCCGGCCTGGACGTTGACCAAGACCCGTCCGGACGCCTCCGCCGCCTGGACGACCCTGTGGGAGCGGTACGTCTCAGACCTCACCGGAGGCCTGGCGATCGAGGTCAACAGCGACAGCGAAGTGTCGCTGCAACTGGCGAACCTGCACGGCGACATCGTGGCCACCGCCACGCTGGGCCAGGCCGGGATCGACAGCTACGCCGAGTCCGACGAGTACGGCCAACCAAAGAGTGGCGGTTCGGGCGGTCGGTACGGCTGGCTCGGGGTGCACCAGCGCGACACCAACACCGTCGGCGGCATGGTGCTCATGGGAGCCAGGCTCTACAACCCCACCACCGGACGCTTCCTGTCCATCGACCCGGTCGAAGGTGGCAACGACAACCGCTATACCTACCCAGCCGACCCCATCAACAAGCTAGACCTCGACGGGCAGATCAACTGGTGGATGGTTGGCGAAATCGCCCTTACTGTTGCGACACTAGTAATCCCTGGAGGAATGGCGGTCGGGCTCGTGGCTCGCGCCGCTATCTGGGGGTACCGTGCCTACCGCTCGTACAAACTTGCCCGCGCAGGAATCTATGTCGTCCGCACGGTTACTGGCGGCCGATATGTAGGGCAGTCAGCCAGAGTCGGAAGCAGGCTCGCGCAGCATGTTAGGAGTGGCAAGATCACACAAGCGCACGCTCGTAAGGCCAAAGTCATACGTGTGAGAGGTGGAAAGGCGAGACGTGAAGTCGCAGAGCAACGCATGATCAATCGATTGGGAGGGATTCGGCGGCTAGACAATAAGGTGAATCCGATCGGGCGAAACAGGCAATCCCTCATGCGTAAGTACCGGAAGAATATGTGGCGGGTGTAAAGAGAGTGAAAATACCACGGATTAGCCTTGGCAAGCACGCTATCGATGGCCGATGGTACTCGGTTGTCGATCATGATCCTACGGTAGCCGAGCTTCGTAGTGCGGGTCGTGCCTTGCATATCGTAGATTCAGACCCGCCTATACGTAGTCTCGCTGTTCTCCTACCGTTAGCAGGGTCCTTGGAGTATCTCACTGTTACGGACGCCAACATCAGCGACATAGCCGATGTATCGAGACTCACTAGTTTGATCGAACTCGACTTGTGGCCAAGCTACGGTGCGCACGGCACCGTCGATCTTGGTGATCTCCCTCGACTGGGAGTTCTCGCCATTCCGCGCAAGCTCCTGCGTACGGTGAGTTCGCGACACTCGCTGCACACACTGCTCATCGAGGGACCTGGAGTTCTCGAGCAGTCAGAAGTGGACTGCCTGCCGGAACTTGCAGCCTTGAGGCTGGCTAAGATCGCTCCGCCACCGAGCCTGTCGGCCACACTTGAATCGTTGAGCATTCACGGGATCGACTGGCCAGCCAACCTGACGTCTCTGACTGGCCTCGGCTCTTTGCGGCGGCTGGAACTCTCGGGCGTGAGTCGCTTGGTCGACCTTTCTCCCTTCACAGCGGCGGAACAGCTGAAGGAGCTGATTGTTGCCGATTGCCGGCATCTCGAGAGTCTGGCCGGAGTCCAGTTGAGCGACGGATGCATTGTTCGTGTGATCGGCAATACACCCGCCCGTCTGCGCGGCAAGTGAGTGAAAGTGGCGGGAATGCTTGAGCTGCCTCGCGGCTGGCCAACAACGGTCCTTCCCATCGTCTGGAAAGCGCTGCTCATTTGATACAAGAAACCTAAGTAATTTAAAGAGGAGTGGAGATCCGTGAGGCGCGACGATCCGGACTATCGTCGAGCGCTGACGTTCCGGGCTTCATTTATGAGTGGCTTGGGCCCAATTGAGTTTTACGGCGACGATGCTGTTGCCGACTTGGAGGGACTGGACTCTCATCTGGCAGGATGGATCCTGGACGAAGGCTCGAGTGCTCCGACTTACAGTCTCCTAGAGCAGGTTGACGCTGTCTTGGTGCTCCCTGATCTCCCGCAGGATTCTCGTGTGGCCGCGTTGGAGATTCGGGAGATAGTGCGGCAGCGACTAGGCTCTGATGGCTAGGCAACAAAGGCATCCAATCGGCAGCACGGATGGGCGCTTTTGCGGAAGTGGTGTTCGTCAGTGGCGAGCAATCGCGAGCATCGCGTGCAACAACAGACGTGGCGGCTGAGTCACGTTGCCCGTGGAGTTAGGTGAGGGTGGCTCGCTCGTCGTCGGGTAGGGGTTGCTCGCCGGTGACTTGTTGGGTGCCGGTGTTGATAGTGACCTGCCGGTAGCGGTGGACCGAGACCCCACCACCGGACGCTTCCTGTCCATCGATCCCGTTGAAGGTGGCAACGACAACCGCTACACCTACCCAGCCGATCCCATCAACAAGCTATACCTCTCGGGCGAGAGCTGGTTTGATACTGCTCGTCTAGTCTTGGGGGTCGCGAGTCTGTTCTGCTCGATCTGTGGCGCGGTGTCTCTCGCTATCACGGTGGGTGTCCTCGTCTACCACGCGAGCCGCGGGAACTGGGGTGACGCCGCGAGCGAGTTCGTTGGCTTCATGCCCGGTGTCGGACGAATTGTGGGAAAGTTGATGTCTGCGGTCGGTAACAAGTTGGTACGGGCCGGATACAAGGGGATAAAGGCTGCGCGAAAGGCAAATAGCTCAATCGCTGAGGCGGCCGCACGGAAGCGAACAGATCTTGGCCGGCGGGTTCGCGAGAAAGGCTATCGCTTCACGCGCAGGGGCGACAGGGCGCTGGATATTCTTGCGCTCGCTCACGACACCACTCAATACGTGAAGGGCAGAAGATGGTCGATCGACTAGATCGCAAATCAGGACTCTTCTCCCCAGCCATGGCGGCGTCTGTGCTATGGCTACTCGATATCTGGGCCGACCGGAAACGCGCCAAGAGTTGGCGCTATTGACTTCATGACGAACTCTCCGCTGGCTGTGTGCAGGCGGCCATCGGATGGCTGGGAATTGGCCTGCTGATCGGGTCGATGATAGTCTTTGCATATTATTGGATGGGCGTCCATGGGGTAGTGCTTCCAGTAGTTTGCAGATGGGTTCCGGTCTTTTTCTTCATCTTGGCGGCGAGTGGTTTTGTCACGAATGTGACAGTCGAGTTAATAAAAGACAGGCCACAAGTTTCGTCCGCGGGGGGTGTCGTAATCATTGCCTCGTCAGCGATCGGCGCATGTGTGCCCCTGTGGGCGCTAGCGCCTACTGTCGGTTAGGGGCATGGGTTCAGGCAATAGGGTTGGTGCGTGCGATTGCGGCTGCTGGGCGGTGCCGACCTGGTCGGTGGGCTCGCGGACGCGCTGGCCGGCGGGCCGCCGGTCGCTCCGGAGCCTGAAGCGCGGCTGCTGCCGGCGCTGGGCCTGGACGAACCGGTCGAAGCCGGTGCTGCTGCCGTGGTCACCACGTCCGGGTCGACCGGC
>CAZLJN010000076.1:0-9188 GCA_964559815.1 uncultured Propionibacteriaceae bacterium | reverse complement strand
CCGGTGTCGACGCGGACGCCCGGTCCGACGGGGACGTCGAAGCGGGTGATCAGGCCGGGGGCGGGCGCGAAGTCGCGGTCGGGATCCTCGGCGTTCAGGCGGGCCTCGACGGCGTGGCCTTGTTCGACTGGACGCTCGTCCAGGCGGCCGCCGGCGGCGACGTGCAACTGGGCTTTGACCAGGTCGAAGTCGTTGGTGACTTCGGTGATCGGGTGTTCGACCTGCAGGCGGGTATTCACCTCGAGGAAGGCGAACAGCGAGTCGGCCGGATGGTAGAGGAACTCGACGGTGGCCGCGCCGACGTAGCCGACGGCCTGGGCCAGGCGCTCGGCCGAAGAGCGCAAGACGGCGGTCTGTTCGGCGGTCAGCAGCGGCGAGGCGGACTCCTCGATCACCTTCTGGTTGCGGCGCTGCACGGTGCAGTCGCGGACGCCAAGCGCCCAGGCGGTGCCGTGGGCGTCAGCGATCACCTGCACTTCGACGTGGCGGGCGCCGGTGACGAGCTTTTCGAGGAAGACCACACCGGAGCCGAAGGCACGCTCGGCTTCGTCGCGGGTGCGCTGGTAGGCGTCGGCGAGGTCGTCGGCGGAGTCGACCCGGCGGATGCCGCGTCCGCCACCGCCGGCGGTGGCCTTCAACATCAGCGGGTAGCCGATGCGGTCGGCGGCGGCCAGGGCGTCGTCGAGGGTGTCGACACCACCGCCGCTCCACGGTGCGACCGGCACGCCGACCTGTTCGGCGATCAGCTTGGAGCCGATCTTGTCGCCGAGCTTGCGCATGGCGTCCGCGCTGGGGCCGATGAAGGTGATGCCGGCGGCGGTGACCTTTTCGGCGAAGTCGGCGTCCTCGGCGACGAAGCCCCAGCCGACCCAGACGGCGTCCGCGCGTACGTCGGTGAGCACACGGAGCAGCAGGTCGTGGTTGAGGTAGGGACGGGCGGAGGCGGGCCCGATCGGGTACGCCTCGTCGGCCTCGCGGACGAACATGGCCGCCTTTTCGGCGTCGGTATACAGCGCGATCGTGGTGATCGGCTGGGCGTTCGGCTGCTCCGCGTTGAGGTCGCGGACCGCGTGGATGAGCCGCATCGCCGCCTCACCACGATTGACGATCACGATGCGACGGAACACGCGCCCTCCTCGGCTTTGGCATGCGAAAGACACCCGTTCGACAGGCGTCCATACGATCCAACTAGACGAACCCGCCAAAAGTGATCCTCTGCCAGCCAGGAAATCGCCGCCCGGTTTGTGGGGTTCACACAATCGGTGGGCGATTGGCCCTGCGTCCCTGCGGCCTCACGAGGCCGCGCGCGTCCGACCGGCGCCGGTTCTCGCGCACTGCGAGGACCCATGTCGGCGGGCCCCGATCAATGGCAGGATGGACGAAAAGGTCAGGCAGCCTGTGTGGCGGCACGATCCTGGGGACACCCGGAGGACTCGCTGACGTCGAGACGGTGCCACCATCATCGGAGCGACCATGAGCCAGAATGCGCAGCCGGGCGGCGACCCGCTGGCTGCGATCGTGGCCGGGCCCCATCTGAGGTACCTCGGACTCACGCTGGTGCTCGCCTGGCACTACTGCCTGTGGTTCGTGCCCAACTCGTTTCCGGCGACATTCCTGCTCGACGACCGCGTCACTTTCGCCTGGCTGATCGCCCTCGCCGCTGCCGGAACGGTGCCGCTGCTGCTGGCCGGGAGGGTGCGCCTGCTGGGGCAGCTGCCGGTGAGCGTGGCGTCCGTCTGGCTGGTCGGCGCGGTCGGCTCGGTGGCGACCATCACCTTGACCTCGATCGGAATGACGGCGAGCGAACCGTGGATCGCGTACGCGTCGGCCTTCGTCGTCGGCGCGTGCGGCGGCGTGATGTGGATTCAGTGGGGTGAGCGGCTGGCCAGTCAGCGCGCCATGTTCACCTTGAAGCGGGTCGCACCCACCTTCGGCGGTGTCCTGCTCGTGCTGGTGGGAGTCACCTCTGTGACGCCGGGGTGGTGGGCGCCGGGCTTCGTCGCGCTGCTGCCGCTGGCCTCGAGTGTGTTGCTGCACGCACACCTGCGGGAGTTCACCGCCCAGCCCCCTCGACTGCTTCCCGGCGCCTCGGCCGCGCGAGGCCGGACCGTCACCATCACCGTGGTGGCGGGCTCATTCATTGCGGCTTTCGTGTGTTACTACGCGCTGGCGGTCGTGCCGTGGACCGCCTACAGCGCCGAAATGAACGGCTTCACCCTCGGCATCGCGATCGGCGCGGCGTTGATTCTGCTGTTCGGCCTGCTGCAGCGTGTCCGGGCGCGGGCGGCGTCCACCTTTCGGGTCTACCCATGGCTGTTGCTGCTGGTCGTGGTCGCCTGCGTGTTGTTCCTGACCGACGACCGCCTGCACGTCGGCACTTTCCTGCTCGCCTTGGCGGTCGCCTCCCTGTTCGAGATCATGCTGACCCTCTATATGGGCGTGCTCAGCAGGCGCGGGTACGTGCGTCCGTCGATGGCGTTCGCACTGTCTGGCAGCGCGGTGCGGCTCGGTTTCGCCCTCGGCAACACCACCGCCTTGGTGTTCGAGAGAGTGCCGGGCTGGCACGACCTGGTGCGTCCGACCTTCGTTGTGCTGATCGTGATCGTGGCGGGCCTCCTGGCGACCATGGTCCGTCAGGAGTTCGCGATGGACGAGCTCACCCGGGCGCCGAACGGCGAAGCGGAGCTGGCCGCGATCGTCGACCAGGTGGCCGAGGAGTTCCAACTCTCCGACCGGGAGCGCGACATCATCGCCCTGATCGGCAAGGGCTACACCTCAACCACCGTCAGCGAGAAGCTGTTCATCTCGCCGAACACGGTGAACACCCACGTCCAGAACATCTACCGCAAACTCGGCATCCACAAGCGCTCCGAGTTGATCAGCTACCTCCAGCGCGACTCCTGAGGTTGGGCGTGGGCGACATCGCATCCGTGTGGCCACGCATATGGTCCGCCGATGCCCCCGAGGCCTCCCCACCCCGTCAAATCGAAACGCTCCTCCCGTCGTGCGGAAGGAGCGTTCCCCTGGCGGCGGAGGATACGAGATTCGAACTCGTGAGGGCGTGAACCCAACCCGCTTTCCAAGCGAGCGCCATAGGCCTCTAGGCGAATCCTCCGCCGAGGATGCTACCGGGGCAAAGCCATCGACTCCAACTGGAACCCCTCACACCGCTTCGACAAGCTCAACGACGCCAACCCTCCGTCTGGCAAGGTCGAGTCTCCTAACGGGCCAGCAGCCCAGCGTGATGTGGCGGCCGTGAGCGTCGCGCCAGCTCATTCACGCCCACTCGATCGGCCTTGGCGGAGGCTTACGGAACTACCCTAGGATCCATCTTAGAAGCGACGCAGACACGCCCTTCGCTGAACGACCCGGCCTTCTCGCTTCCCCTCTTGATCCACCCGCTTCCGTGAGTCATCCTTCCCACCAGCTGAGAATTGCACCTCCGAGAAGACCGAACTTGGTCGTGCTGATGGTGAACCTATAGGCGGGGCCTGCAGAACATGAGCCGCGGCGTTCCGAGGTCACTTCGCGCCAGGAGGGCCGGTGGCCAATCAATCGTCTGATGCTCGTACCGAAGTAGATTCTCATTTGAATACGCTGCGTCAGCATCTGGGTTGTTTGCGCCCCAGCGCCTGCCGTCAACCACCAACAGGTAGCCCTTAAACGATCGACCCGAGGCCCGCGGCCTTTGACGGTCCAGGTAATCCGCCAACTGAGCCAAGCCATCCCTCGCGTCTTTCGGGCCGAACCTGGTGATCTTGCGGCGGCCGTCGAGACCTGGCTCAGACGCGCTGGTACCAAGCCACTTACACTCCACAAAGGCGCCACGCATAGGAGTGTTCCAATACACATACACGTCGACCTCCTTGTCTTCGTCGACGATGTGCTCAACCTCAACGACCGCGCGAAGTGCCGAGGCGAGGTACTGCTCAACGCTTCGCCGGATCTGGATCTCGGGACGCTGTCGCCAGAAGATTCTGCGGTCGTCCAGCCATCCCTCAGCAAGCACTAAGCATCGGCACTCGCGAACAAGTGCGGATGCGTAGTGGTCCAACGCCTCGTCGAAGCTAGCGAACACCCGTGTGGCGAAGGCGCTTGTTACTCCAACCTGCGGATTGATGACTTCGGCGCTCTCCCCCTCCGCATACCACGCCTCCTCGCGGGGATGGGCAAAGGTGTACGCGACGGCCTGGCCAGGTAGCGACGCGACCTCGGTCCACCCAGGACGCACGCGAAAGCCAGCCTCAAGCACCTGCACGGTGAAACCCCTGTGAGGGTATGGATCGACGCTCGTCAGGTCGGAGAGATCGGCGGAAAACCCAGGGACGCGCGCATCATCAGGACATGTGAACACGACGAGGCCGTCCGGAAGGAGGTCAACGTCGAGAGCGCCGTGAACAAACACCAACCGTTCGGCCAGCCGCCGGGCCAACGGTTCGGCGTGGTCTCCGATTTTTCGCGCCACGAGACCCTGCAGGCTCTGCTCATGAATCTTGTGCATCAAGTCGAGATCAAGCCTCATGCGGCTGACTCCTCCCCTGCAACGACAAGGTAGTTCATTAGCAGTGCAGCGACGGCGCTCAGGCCTGCCGACGACCCGACAGTGTCGGCGGCCGCATCCAGGTAGTCGCCAATCAGCGCCAGATGCGACTCGTCGAGGAGTGACCGGGCGACGGCCTTGGGCCGCAGCATCGGCTCCCTCATGAGCGCGCGAACAACCAGTGGCATCGGCAGCAGGATCGTCGCGTCGATCGCCGCATCGAGTGCCTCCACTCTGCTTTGGTCAGCCACCGCCTCGCGAAGGCTCTCCAGGACACCCGCACCGACACTCGTCAGCGAATTGGTGATGCCATGGTCCGCGAGCATCCCCCCCGTCTTCAACTGCCTAAGAGCATCACTCAGGTCAGTCGCGAATGGCTCAGAATCAGGGGTGGCGAAGAAGCCATAACCCCACCCGCCATTCCCTTGCCATTGGTGGAGCACACTCGCAAGGAAGGCGAGCGAGTGGACTTCAAGTTCCGCAGCACCCGGGTTGGAATTCCGCACGCGCGGCGCGGTAACAGCCTCGATCCGGCCGACAAGGTAGAGCGCATCGAAGATGACCTTCGTGGCGCCCATCACTCCACCACGCTACTAACTCGCAGCGCTCGATTCAGTTCGCTGAACGCATCGGTGAACAGCGCCTCGCCGGTCGCCTGGACGTCTGAGAGCGGAGTCCACTCCATCATCCGGATAATTTGCATATCCCGTTCCGTGCACCGCTTGGCCAGCGAGAGCAGAAGGTGGCTGCTGTTAATGTTCGCCGTCATGACGAGCCTATTTCCCGCCGTAGCGAAGTCGGCGAACATCTCGCCCGCGCGCGCCTCGTACGATATGTCGAGCGAGCCTTCGGGAGTATCAATATAGAGACATCCACCGTGCTCGCCCGACATGTATTCAACCAATGCCATTCGAAGGGCGATATCCAGGAAGTACCGCTGGCTCTCAGAAAGCTGATCAAACGCACGGCGTTCAGTCCCCTGCACCGTTACAATGAGCGACGGGCGTGAAGCTCGTTGCTGGAGGTCTACCTCAACGTCGAGACCCAGGAAGCTCCGTGCCAGCGAGACGAACCGTGGAACGAACGCTTCCTCGGCCTCGGCGTAGCGTCGGGCAAGACTCTTGGCAATCGGCTTCAGCGCTGCACGATATTGATCGCGACGCTCCCGGAACTCATCTCGGCGCCGTCGAGCATCGGCGGCCTCCGATTCGTACTGCGCGATCAAACGTTCGACTGTTGCACCACCCCCGGGGTCTTGCGCGCCCCCTGCCACAATCTCGGGGCGGTCCGCTTCAAGTCGCTTAACCTCAGCAAGGTCGGCGGCACGAGACTGAAAAATCTCAGACACCCTGACACTGGACCGCCTCGCGGCCTCGCGCGCATCAGCGAGCTGTCGAGCGAGGGCTCGGACGTCCTCGTGCGACGCCTCCGTGTTCTCCACCGGGTGATCACATAGGGAGCAAACGCCTCGGTTCAGCTTCGCCCTGACACGCTCTCCGCCCCCCGCCGAACCACAAAGAGCACATGCGCCAGTCTGGACCGTCTGGACGACGAGCGGGTGCGCGCCAGGCTCAACGCCAATTGCCAGGGCCACGGCGTCCTCGTAAGCCTGCTCGACAGAGCCCAAACGCGAGTGGTCGCTCGCCTCCAAGATCTGCGCACTCGTCAACTCGCGGGTCAAACGATCAATCCGCTCCGACAGCGCCGTCCACTGCCGTTCGAACTCCTCGAACGTTGCCCCACCCTCGGCGTCTTCGTCGCGTTCAGAGCGCAGGCGATCCACCAAATCTTGAATTCGCCCCTCCGCGGTCGTGGCCTGATATTGCAGGTTTCGCGCCTGTGATTCGGCGCGCTCGGCCCGCCTCCGCAAGTCATCCGACGCCACAGCGTCATCGGCCGACACACCAAAAGCGAGCAGTAATGCCTGCTCGATGGTTCGCTCGTCCCATAGAAGCAGCCGGTGCTGCTCGTCAAAGGTGAGTAAGAAGTGTTGCAGGAAGACAAGCTGCTCAAACTGAGCGAGATTGCAGTCGCGAACAATCTGATGCTTGTAATGAGCACTACGCGCAGAGTCGGATTCGTGCTCGTCAAACGGGATTAGCACGCCATCGGGGCCATCAACTCGAAGGTAGGTGAGGGCCTCACTGTCGAAGAATCGACGCTCAAGTACGTAGCGATGGTTGCCGACATTCATAGTGAGTCCAACGGTCGCGATCTCGCGATCCTCATTGGCAATGCGCCCAGAGAAGTACGACCTGGCATATGTCGATGTGTAGCGGTAGTACTCCGCCAGCGATTCAAACTTTCGACCCGGCTCAGACACCAAGCCCGTGATGGCGAAGTTCAGTGCATTCAGGAACGTACTCTTGCCCAGACCATTCGCTCCGGCGAGGCAGAATACTCCATCCTTATACTGAACCTTAATTTCTTTAAGATTCGAGTAGAGGGAGAAGTTCCGCAGGGTCATGGCCTGTGGAATCGGAAGTGGTCTCGCAATGTCGAGCGCGGGTGTCATTAGAGACTTCCTGACTGGGTCGGTCGCTGCAGGAACACTACACTCTCGCGTAGATGTTCGTGGCGCCCCCGCCGATGCAGGTCCCTCGCCACCTTGACCTCAACAACATCAAACCCCAGCTGGGCCGCGATAGCGGCCAGCAGTATGTCTGCAGCGATCGTAAACTCGGCCCCGTTTGCGCCGTGGCGCGAGTTGCCCACAACATACGCGACGTAGCCACCGGGCCTCAGCGCTCGAAAGGCACGGGCAAGGACATTCGCCCCATCCGATGCGAAACCTGACACCATGCGCTCACGCTGCGGGCGATAGCGATCGTCCGGGATTGCCTCCAACACAGGCGCCACGAACCTCGCCGCTACAGCCGTCGGGTCATCCTCCAGATCAGACCATGATCTCGCTGCGAACTTGACGCTCGGATGACTCCGCATGGTCTTGTGCCGATGTGCACGAAATTCCGAGGAGTCTGTGAATAATTCTAGGTACCAGGCCTCGAGCTTGTAGACCTCTGTGTAGTCGATGTTGTTCGGATATGGAGGCGAGAAGCAGACCAAGTCCGCAGTGCCGTCAGCAGGCCACCCGTCCCCTGAAAGCGCATCCCCCTGCATGGCAGACGCCGCCCCTCGCGGGCGAGCCGATCCCACATCGGCGAGCATCTGCGAGATCCGCTCCCGGAAGGCAGCGACCGGCTCCTCGGGCCGCTTCTCTGGCTGGAACCGAAGTGCGCGCCCATCACGGCGAAGACGACTACTGGGCTCCACACAAGACGCGAGTGCAACGCCAACCATGTCACGCACGACTCCTTGCTCGATGGCCTTCCACGCATCACGCATTCTCAGGAGCGGCAACAACTGCAAACGCGGGAGATAGTTCTCATTACCGAAGGCATGCAGGCTCGGTACGGTCAGTTCACAATCCTCGTTGGATGCGGCGCTCGCCACAGCGTCGCTCACCTCCAGTAAAGACTGGAGCACTTCCGATCGTTCACCTTTGTTCATTGAGAGCACACCAAGCTTGGCGCGAGAGAGAAGAAACAAGAAGGGGTTGACTTCAGAGCCAGAGCCGTCGACGATGGGCCCCGAAATCCCGAGCAGGGCACTGGTCAGCGTGGTGCCACTCCCTAGGAATGGGTCGTGCACTCGAAGCGCATCCCGACCCGATATACCTAGATCCGAGGCAATACGGCCAAACAGATACGGGCTGTACGCCTCCTTCATGTGGAACCACCGATGGAACGGCTCATCCGCATTTCCGATAGGGACTACGAGTCGCCGGTACGCCGAATCGGCCGACGGCGTGAATCTTGCTTCCAGGGCTGCATAGTGGTCGTCCAACGCGTCGGCCGCAGCCCCTGGCCTCGTGACCACCAGTGTTCCGCCCTCCGTTCGCGCCCAGCTCGTGGCAGCCTAGCGACAACGACTGGAGGGCGCATCGCCCGTCGCGGCCCGACGGGCCCGACCAGTAGATGAAAGGGGCCGGCCCGGCGCCCCAGGGTGGGCATTCGACGAGGGAGCCACCCAGCGTGACCCCGTGGGCTACTCCCGGCGATAGTCGGCGGAGCAGAGACACCGAAAGAGTGCATGGCTTCTCTCAACGCCCGCTCATCCGTCCACTGGTCGGCAGGCAACGCCAATCCGACAGTTCCTGCCCGAGAACGCGACTCCGGCAATTCAAGAGGGCTTGGAGCGCTGCTTCGACTCCGGCTGCGATGGCAGCCACCGCGTCACTTGCGCTTGGTCGCTGACGAGCTCAACCAGCGACCCAGCCTTGCCCCCGGACGGGCGGCACCGCCACAGTGGACGCATGCGGATCGCCTTGGGACAGCTACTGTCGACCATCGACCCGGCGACCAACCTGGAGTTGGTCGGGGCCGTGGTCGAGCGCGCGGCCGCGGCTGGCGCCGAATTGATCGTGTTCCCCGAAGCCACTATGTGCTCCTTTGCGCGTCCGCGGGCGGAGGCGGCCGAGCCGTTCGACGGGCCGTGGGCGAGTGCGGTCCGCGAACTCGCCGCCGACAACGGCGTGACGATCGTGGCCGGCATGTTCACCCCCACCGACGGTCCGCAGGTGCACAACACCTTGCTGGTCACCGGTGGCGCCGAAGCCCGCTACGACAAGCTGCACCTGTTCGACGCG
>CAZLJN010000075.1:0-9212 GCA_964559815.1 uncultured Propionibacteriaceae bacterium | reverse complement strand
CTCGGGCTTCGTGGCCGAATGGGTGCTGCTGCAAGCGCTGATCCACGCCGACGCCCGCACCGACCGGCTGCTCGCGGTGGTCATTCCGATCACCATGGGCGTGGTCGCCCTCACCATCGGACTCGGCCTGCTGACCTTCGTCAAAGCCTCCGGGGTGGGCTTCCTGGCCCGGCCCCGGACGCCGCAGGCCGCCGCCGCCCGCGAAGTCGGCTTCACCGAACGGCTGGCCATGCTGGCCGCCGCCGGGCTCACCATCGGGCTGGGGCTGATTCCCGGGCCGCTGTCGCAGGTGTTGGCCGGGGCAGTGGGGGCCCGCGGGCTGGCCACGTCCGGCTGGACGGGGCTGGAGTTGGCCGGACTGGATGCGGTGATGCTCGACCCGGTGGCGCTGAGTGTGCTGACCGCGGTGATGCTGGCCGGCGTCCTGGTGGTGAATGTGGTGGCCGCTCGGCGGCACCCGCGCCGCGACGTCGACCTGGCCTGGGGCTGCGGCGGCGAACGCACCAGCCCCCGGATGGAATACAACGCGACCAGCTACTCCGAGCCGCTGACCCGCGTCTTCGGCGGCTCCCTGCAGACCCGACGCAGCGTCGAGGTCAGCCACCCCGACGACGCCCCGCTGCTGGTCTCGGAGATGGTGTTCAGTCAGGAGACCGTCGACGTGATCGAACAACGCGTCTACGAGCCGGCCGCCGGCTGGGTGTCGCGGTTCGGTGACTTCGCGCGGCGGCTGCAGAACGGCAGCATCCACCGCTACCTCGGATTCTCCTTCGCAGCGCTGCTGCTCGTGCTGATTCTGGTGACGCGATGATGGCCTCGGTGTTGGTGATCGCGGTTCACCTGGTGCTCGCGCTGGCGATCACCCCGCTGCTGATCGGCGTGATGCGCACCGTCCGCGCTCGACTCGAAGGGCGCGTCGGCGGCGGAGTGATGCAGCCCTGGCGCGATGTGATCAAACTCTTCGGCAAGGAGCCGCTGCGGGCCCCGGGATCCAGCCCGGTGCTGGCCTGGGCGCCGCTGCTGCTGATGGCCTCCTCACTGGTGCTGGTGGCACTGATTCCCCTGGTCAGCACGCTGCCGCTGGCCAGCGTCCCCGGCGACCTGTTCGTGGTGGTCTCGGTGCTGCTGCTCGGCACGGTGGCCCTGGCCATGCTGGGCCTCGAATCCGGCACCGCCTTCGGCGGCATGGGCTCCAGCCGCCACATGATGTTCACCGCCCTGGTCGAGCCGACTGTGCTGCTGAGCATCTACGCGCTCAGCGTCCCGGTGGGCACCTCGGCGCTGGCGGCGATCGTCCGCAGCCGCCGCGAGGACCTGTCCTTGCTGCTCAACCCGGTGAGCATTCTGGCGATCGCGGCGCTGATCGTGGTGGTCATCGCCGAGACCGGACGCCTGCCGGTCGACAACCCGTCCACCCACCTGGAACTGACCATGGTGCACGAGG
This sequence comes from uncultured Propionibacteriaceae bacterium, assembly GCA_964559815.1. GTDB lineage: Bacteria > Actinomycetota > Actinomycetes > Propionibacteriales > Propionibacteriaceae > Propionicimonas. Next base: position 7,768 of record CAZLJN010000075.1, on the reverse strand, counting down.
CGATGATCCTGGAAAGCGGCGGACGTGACCTCGGCTGGCTGGAGTTCGGCTCCTGGCTGCGGCTCACCGGCCTGCTCGGGTTGGCGGTCAACCTGGCCGTGCCGTGGGGGCTGGCCTCGGACGCCAGCGCGTTCGCCCTGATCGTGGGCACCGCCACCACCACGGTCAAGCTGCTGCTGGTCGGTGCCGCCCTGGCGGCGGTCGAGGTGTTCATCGCCAAACTGCGGCTGTTCCGGGTGCCGGAACTACTCGCCGGCTCCTTCGTCCTGGCGTTCCTGTCGGTCAGCGCCTCCTACCTGGTGTTCTGAGGCGACATGGATACCGCGCTCTATCAACAACTGATCGCCACCAGCACCGGCGTGCTGCTGCTAACTGCGATCCTGCAGGTGTGGGGACGCTCCCTGGTGCGCTCGATCGTGCTGCTGGCCGTCCAAGGCGCTGCCCTGGCGGGGCTGGTGGCCACCGTCGGCGTCGGCGCCGGTGAGCCCGAGGCGGTGGCGGTCGCCCTGGAAGTGCTGCTGGTCAAAGCGGTGCTGCTGCCGGCGGCGCTGCTGCGGGCAGCGAAGATGATCGGCGAGACCCGGGAACGTCCGGCCGCGATCAACACCGCGGTCGAACTGATCGGCGCCGCCGCGCTGACCCTGATCGCCTACATCGTCGGCACCCCCCTGGTGGGCGCACACCCCGACCCGGCCCGGCAGGCGCTGCCGGTGGGCTTCTCGTTGGTGCTGCTGGGCTTCTGGCTGCTGCTGATCCGGCGCTCGGCGATCACCCAGTTGGTCGGCTTCGTGGTGGTCGACAACGGCATCGCCACGGTGTCGTTCCTGATCTCGGGAGGACTGCCACTCACCGTCGAACTCGGCGCCTCGCTGGACGTCCTGCTGGTGGTGCTCATCCTGGGTGTGCTGGTGGTGCGGATGCAGCGCTCCCAAGGCCATATCGACATCACCGAGTTGAAAGAGCTGCACGACTGATGGGCGCGATGATCTGGGTGCTACTGGGACTGCCGCCGCTGCTGGCGGTGGTGAGCTTCGCGTTCCGTCGCCACTACTGGACGATCGCGCTGCCGGTGCTGGCTGCGGCCAGCCTGCTGGGCGTGGGCATCGCCTTGGTCACCGAGGTGTTGGCCGCCGGGCCGGTGACGGCCGCGTCCGGCTGGTTGCGGGTGGATTCGCTGAGCGCCTGGATGCTGGTCGTGGTCGGAGCGGTCGCCGTGGTGGCGTTGTGGGGCGGTGCGCCGGCGGCGTCCGCGGCCAGTGCGAGCACCGGCTCGTTCGCCGCTTTGTTGAACCTGTTCCTCGGCGCGATGACACTGGCGGTGGTGGCCGACAACGTCGGCCTGATGTGGGTGGCGATCGAGCTGACCACCATCACCACCGCCTTCCTGGTGGCCTCCGGTGAGGGCCGATACTCACTCGAAGCGGCCTGGAAGTACGTGGTGCTGGGGGCGGCCGGCGTGGCCATCGCCTTCCTCGGGGTGGCGCTGCTGTCGGCTGCCGGGCTCAGCATCGAGGGTGTGGGCGTTTCCTGGGTCGGGCTGATGGCCCACGCCGGAGCGCTGGATCCGGGGCTGACCAAGATCGCCGGGGCGCTGGCCGTCCTCGGCTTCGCCACCAAAGCCGGCCTGGCACCCATGCACTCCTGGCTGCCGGACGCGCACAGCCAGGCGCCGGCGCCGGTGAGCGGGCTGATGTCGGGCGTCCTGTTGAGCGTGGCCTTCTATGCGATCCTGCGAATCCAGGCGATCACCGATGCTGTCGTCGGCCCTGGGTTGATGCAGACCATGCTGCTCACCGCCGGGCTGCTGTCGTTGGCGGTGACCGCCGGACTGGTGATCACCCAGCGCGACTACAAGCGGTTGTTGGCCTACTCCAGCATCGAGCACATGGGGTTGCTGGCCCTCGGCGCGGCCGCCGGCGGCCCGTTGGCGATCGCCGCGGTGCTGCTGCACATGCTCGGCCACGGCCTGCTGAAGTCGATGCTCTTCGTCACCGCCGGACGCATCCTCACCTTCACCGGCACCCACCACATCAGCGAAGTGCACGGACTGTTGCGCCGTCGTCCTGACCTCGGCCAGCCGTTCCTGCTGGGCATCGCCGGCCTGCTCGGCTTCCCGCCGTTCGTCACCTTCTTCACCGAGGTCGGCATCATCGTGGCCGGTTTCAGCCGCGGACTGGGCTGGCAGTTCGCGGTGGCCCTGGTGCTGCTGCTGGTGGTGTTCGCCGGGATCACCCGCCAGGTGTTGGCAATGACGCTCGGGCCAGGCGATCGGGTGGCCGGGCGTCCGAAGTGGTGGCGACGGCTGCCGCTGTGGCTGCCCTTGGCGGCCAGCGCCGTCCTCGGCTTCGCCGCCTGGCCGCTGGCAACACCGCTGCTGGCCGCGGTGACCGCTTTGGGAGGTGCCCGATGAGGCGACAGCAACCTGAGACCCACCACGTCTCGCGGGAACACCTGGCCGCCGCCGTGGCCGGGCAGCTGGAGTTCGGACGGCGCTTGGCGCTGGTCAGCGGGCACCAGACCGCCGCCGGTTTCGAGGTGGTCTGGGTGTTCCTCGGCTCCGACGGCAGCCGCGCCGAAGTGATCGTGGCCGTCGACGCCACCGATCCGCACCTGCCGACGCTGGCCGGGCTGTCCTACCAGGCCGGACGTTTCGAGCGCGAGCTGCACGACCTGCTCGGCCTGATCGCCGACGGCCATCCGCAACCGTTCCGGCTGGTGCGCCACGCACACTGGCCGTCGGGCTACTTCCCCCAGCGGTCGGACGCGGAAGTGCCGGCCGCCTTTGATGCCGACGCCGGATTCCCCTTCGTCGAGGTCGCCGGCAAGGGTGTGTACGAGATCCCGGTCGGGCCGGTGCATGCCGGACTGATCGAACCGGGGCACTTCCGCTTCTCGGTGGTGGGGGAGACCATCGTGCGGATGTACCAGCGGCTGTACTTCGTCCACCGCGGCGTGGAGAAGCTGTTCGTCGGCCGCACGATCGCCGACGGCATCACCGTGGCCGAGCGGATCAGCGGCGACACCGCCGTCGGACACAGCCTGGCCTTCCTGATGGCGGTCGAGGATGCGATCGGCATCGAGGTCGCGCCGCAGGCGGTGCTCACCCGCGCGCTGCTGCTGGAGTTGGAGCGGCTCTACAACCACGTCAACGATCTGGGTCTGCTGGCCAACGACGCCGGCTTCGGCATCGCCAATGCCCACGCCGGACGGCTGCGCGAAACCCTGCTGCGGCACAACGCCCGGCTGACCGGTCATCGCTTGCTGCGTGGCGCGCTCAGCCTGGGGGATGCCCGGCTGCTGGCTGCCCCCGAGGTCGACCTGGTGACCGGGGTAGCCGCCGAAGTGGCCGAGCTGGCCGAGATCGCCACCAGTCATTCGTTGGTGGCCAATCGCTTCAACACCACCGCCATCCTGCCCACTGACCAGGCCGAACGCCTCGGCGTCCTCGGCTATGTGGCTCGGGCCAGCGGGGTGGCGATCGACGCCCGCGCCGACCAGCCGTTCGTCGATCTGGGGCCGAACTTCCGGGTGGTCACTCGCACGGATGGCGATGTGCGTGCCCGCTTCGATGTGCGTGCCGAGGAGGTGGCGGTCTCGGCGCAGTTGGTGGTCGATCTGGCCGCGCGGCTCGCCGAGTTGGGCGCCGCCGAGCCCCGTCCGGCCGGCCGGGTCACCCGCAGCGGACCAGGCTTGGGTGTGGTCGAGGCCTGGCGCGGCACCCTGGTGCATCGGGTGGTCGTCGGGCGCGGCGGCACGCTCGATCGGGTGAAGGTGGTCGACCCGTCCTTCCTCACCTGGCCCGGCCTGCCGGTGGCCCTGAATGACGTGATCGTGCCGGACTTCCCGCTGGCCAACAAGAGCTTCAACTGCTCCTACGCCGGCAACGACCTGTAGCCAACCGCCGAGTTGTCGCGGTTATCAGCGAGGTCGGTGGGGTCTGAGCGGGTGAGCGCCGACTTTTCGTGGTTATGGGCCGCTGAGAGAGCCTCAAAACCACGACAACTCGGCGATGATCGTGCGGGCGTCTCCCCGGGGGCCGGATAACCACGATAAGTCGGCGGTGACGGATGTGAGCTGAGTCGGCGAGGCGAAACACGGCGCACTGCGGCATCCCCCCACGGCGGTCCGTGAACATCGTTCTGGGCGCTGGCATACTGGCCGCACCGCATACGCCAGGAGATCGATGAATGACCAGTACGCCCCCGCCCGCGCAGCAGCCGCGAATGGCGAAGATCCAGGCCGAACTTGTGGACCTGTCGGTACGTCTGAACACCTTGGCTCAGGACTTCCAGCAGCTCGCGGCCGAGTTGCCTCGGCAGGTCGGGGCAGCAGAGATGCCGCTCGCTTCGCCCGGGAACCCCGCGATGGCGCCCGCGCCTCCGCAGGCACCGCCGCGCCCGCCAGACCAGGTGATGCCGCCGACGTTGCCGCAGGGTGCGGGCATGCAGCCGGGACGCCCGCCGCAGCCGGTGGCCTACCCCCAGACGCCGGTCGGACGTCCGCAGCCGGCCACCTATCCGCAGCCACCAGCCGCGTACCCACCGCCCCCGCCGGGATCGCGCCCGGCGATGCCGGCAGCTGCGCCGCCGCCGTTCACCCCGGTGGCGCGTCCGGTGCGTCCGCGGCGCCAGGTGAGCATCGCGGAGATCTTCGCGGTGGTGGGATCGGCGATCACCCTGCTCGGGGTGGCGTTCGTGCTGCTGTTGCCCGATCAGGCGGTGATTCCCGATCTGGTGCGAGCCGGGATCGGTCTGGGGCTGGCCCTGATCGCGGTCGGAGTTGCCCTCGTGCAGCACTGGCGTGAGCCCAGCAATATCGGCTCGCAAGCGCTGATGGCCACCGGCGTCGCCGCGGCCTTCCTGACGGTCTTGGCGCTGTCGACGCTGTTCCATGACGTCAGCGGCGCTCCGCTGCTGCCACCGATCGCCGGCACGATCGTCGGTGGCCTGATCAGCTTGGGCGGCATCACAGTGGCGCGTTGGTGGCGCAGCGAATGGCTGGCGGTGCTGGCGGTGCTGGGCGCCCTGATCCTGGCGCCGTACCTGGCCGGACGAGACCCGCTGTGGCCGATGGCGTTCATGCTGGTGATGACCGCAGCCACCGCTGCCTTCCAGCACAAGGTGGACTGGGTCGGGTTGCTGCTGGCCCGGTTCGTGCCCACCTCGCTGTACTTCCTCTGGGCGCTGGCCGTCCGGGGGGTCGGCATCGAGGCGCCGTGGGGATTGATGTTGTCCTTCCTGCTGGCCGCCGCAGGGGTGGGGATCGCCACCCAGCACCAGTACGGCAGCCCCCGGATGCGGGCGATGTCGGTGGGAGCGATGGCGACGATGAGCGCCCCGCTGGTGGTGGCCATCTTCGGGGCTGATCGGCTGCTCTCCGCCGAACTCGGTGCCGCCTTCGGCGTGATGATGGTCGCTGCGGGGCTGATGCCGAGGTTGTTCGAGCCGCAGGTGCGTGCCACGGCCGTCCCGCTGGGAGCGCTGTTCGTGGTGCTGGCCGTGATCCGGTTCAACGACGGCCACTACCTGGGCTACCTGTTCTTCACCTTGGCGGCGGCCTACTTCGCGGTGGCGGCCAAGACGAAGTACCGCCCGATGCTGGTGGTCGGTGTGCTGGTGGCAGCGGTCGGTGTGGCGATCTGGTTCCCGTCGATCGGCTACGCGTTCGCCCCGCTCAGAGGCGCGGACCTGGAGATGACGGCCCAGTCCGTGCTCGGCCTGGTCGCGGTGCTGTTGGGGCTGCGCGCGTTGCGTGCGTTCGGAGCCGATGGGGACCTGATGGTCTACTCCGGGTGGGTGGCCTCGGTCATCTTCGGATCGTTGGCGATGATCACCGGCGGCATGCTGATCGCCGAGCGGACCGGTGCCGAGATCAGCCAGGGGTTCCAGACTGCGCACGCGCTGGTGACGGTGGCCTGGATCCTGGCCAGCGTGTGGCTGCTGCGGCGCGGGCTGCGCAAGCACCAGGACTCGGCGGCGTCGGTGCGGATTGCGATCGCGCTGTCCGCGGCAGCCGTCGCCAAACTGTTCTTCTTCGACCTGCGTACGCTGCCGGACCTGGTGCGGGCCTTGGCGTTCTTGGCGGTGGGTGTGCTGATGCTGATCATCGGCACCTGGTATCACAAGCAGCTGGAGCGCGGACGACGACAGCCGTCCGCGCCTGCCGAAGCCACGGCACCTCCGGAGAGGCCGGAGAAGTGATCAGGTGATGACGCCCTCGCAGTGAGCTGAGCTCAGTCGGCAAAGTTGGGTTCGCGGCCCCACACCGAGGAACCGGCGTGGTTGGCCAGGGTTGTGGCGGGTCGGTCGGCCGACGTCGCGGGGGTGCTGGTGGCGGCGCTGTCGATGGTGCGGTAGACGATGCGATCGCCCACCACCGTGCCGCTGTAGCGACCCGCCGAGTCAAAGACCTTGCCGTTGTGAAGGTGGCCGATGTAGTGGCCGGACCGAGAGAAAAGGTCGGCGCCGAAGCGCTGCAACAGGCGCCCGCTTCGGGTATAGAGATGGTCCATACCTCATTGACTCACCTCGGGGCCGTTTTACCTAATCATTGCCCGATTTGCCTCTCCTCGCGGGGTGGCCCGGCGCGGACTGCCGGTCGGGTGCGGCACCAAGCCGGGCCGCGCCCGAGGCTGCCGGGTGAGCGACGCCGAGTGAACTGCCAAAGACCGCCGAGTTTCCGGGGTTATCGGCTGGGGTGCGGCCGCCTCGGAGGATGAGCGCCGACTTGCCGTGGTTATGAGGCCCTGAGAGGCGTTGAAAACCCTGGTAACTCGGCGGTGATGCTCGAATCGTGTCCCGACGGGTCGCATAAGCACGACAATTCGGCGGTAACTGGCCGAACGCCCCGACCATCGCTGAGGCGGTTAGGTGCCGGTGAGCTCCCAGCGCGGACGCGCACCGTTCAGCACCCAGGCCGCTTGGCGGGCGGCGCCGTCGGCGACGTACTCCCCGGCCGGGGGCACCACCACCGGCACATCGAACAGTTGCTCGGCCACGACCGGGACGGCCGGGTTGGCTGCGGCGCCACCGATCAGCAGCAGCCGCCGCATCGGGGTGCCGGAGGCGCGGATGGCATCGACGCCAGCGGCCAGACCGCCGAGCATGCCTTCCACCGCCGCACGGGCGAGGTTCTCCCGCGTGGTCGAGGCCAAGGTGAGGCCTTCCAGGGTGGCGGTGGCGTCGGGCAGGTTCGGGGTGCGCTCGCCCTCGAAGTAGGGCACGAGATGGAGCCCGCCCGCCCCGGGGGCGGCCTGCAGTGCCAGGCGGGCGAGCTCGTCATGATCGACGCCCAACAAGGCGGCGATCACATCCAGGACGCGGGCGGCGTTCAACGTGCACACCAACGGCAGCTGGACGCCGGTCGCGTCGGCGAAGCCGGCCACGATGCCGGTCGCATCGGCGCTGGGTTGCGAGGTGCAGGCGAACACCGTGCCCGAGGTGCCCAGTGAGATCACCACGTCGCCCTCGCCGAGGTCGAGCCCGAGTGCGGCCGCGGCGTTGTCACCGGCGCCCGGACCGACGATGAAGCCCGGCCCCGGCACCCCCTCGGAGGGCCCGAGCACCCGCGGCAGCCGGACGTCGTGGCCCAGCGCCCATACCAGCAGGTCGCGGTCGTAGCTGCCGGTGACCGGCGAGAAGTAGCCGGTGCCCGAGGCGTCGGAGCGGTCGGTGACCAGTTCGTCGAAGTCTGGTCCGAGCTCGGAGTCTGCCGCCGGGCCGTAGCCGCGCAGCCGCCAGGTCAGCCAGTCGTGGGGCAGACACACCGC
>CAZLJN010000074.1:3010-9263 GCA_964559815.1 uncultured Propionibacteriaceae bacterium | reverse complement strand
GCGTCGCGGCGTCTGGCTGCTCGCCCATGAGACCCCGCCTGGAGAGCCCGACGAACCCACACACCCGCCCCTCACTTTGGGGAGGTCCCTCGAGGTCTTGGTGCCCGAGAAAGCGCCTGAACCGTTGCCGTGGCTGCGCGGCATTCCCTCCCGGGTGGCAGAGGACGAAATGTGGGGCCCGTACCTGGAGGCTCGAGCCGACCGGATCGACGGCTTGGCCGAGGCCCTGCGGGGGGAGGCCCGCTCCCACCACCTCCCCCCGAGCTGGCTAGGGCCGATCTCACTCACTCCTCGGATGTTCGAAAACGGAGTCCTGCTTGGCGACATCGCCGTGTGGCGTGTGGTGATGAAGATCCCAGAGCCCGACGCGCGTGCCACCGGCCCACCGGCCGTAGGTGACGCAGCGGCACGCTGGCAGCACGACCTGGATGCCCGGCTTGACCGAGCCCTCGGCACAGGGGAGTGGGGACGCCTACTACCCGCCCCTGACCCCGCGCTCGGACGCGACCCGGAGCGGATCGTAGTCGCGCGTCGGCTGCAGGGGCTGGGGGAGAAGGGCCTTGACGTCGGTGACTCGGTCAAGCGTGCGCTCGGCCAGGGACAGTTGCCCGTCGAGCGCCCCGCCTCGGCGCTTTGGTGGCGCGTCGCCGGCATCGCCAAGGCTGGCAGGGCTGGCCGCCGTTCCCACCGGACCGAGGACGTGTGGGAGACCGTTACGCCGCCACCTCGACGCCGACCGGAGCACGAACACCTGCCCGGGTACGGCCACGACCGCCACGGTCCCAGTATCGGCTTCTGAACACCACCTACCAGAAGGAGCAAGCATGTCCGCCGCCGCCGACATGCTCGGCATCAGGGTGCACACGCTGCTTCGCCGGATCGCTGCCGGCGACCTGCCGGCCTTCCGAACCGGACGCCGGGTCATCCGGGTCCGTGCGAGCGACCTTGAGAGGATCTTGACAAGAGTGCCGTCAGCACGAAGTTGGTGAGTCTCAGACAATCAAATCACCGCTCGCTATCAGCGGAGTCATGGACTCGGGCGGCTCAGGCGTTGCTCCTCGGTGTGAGGCTGCGTTAACCCTACGATGCTTCTGGATAGTCCTTGGTCCTTCGCGGGGCCGATCGAACCTTAAAGGAGATCTGGCGTGCCTAGACCGTTGAGCCTCAAGAGTCTCAGATTTGTCAACTACAAGGGGTTCGCGGATTACTCGATCTCGCTTCGCCAGGCGAACGTTCTCATTGGAGCCAACAACGCTGGCAAGTCCACAGCCCTCGAAGCGATTCGGTTGCTTGCGTCGATGCTCCCTTCCGCCCGAAGGGCGGCGCCGTCAACTGCTGGCGCCGTGGCTGGATCGATCGCCCGCGGTTGGCCGATCACAACGGCTGCCATCGATGCTTCAGCCTTCTCCGAGGAAAACATCCGGCACGACTTTCGCTACGAAGAGACCCGGATCGAGGCGACCGCGTCCTCTGGTGCCCGGTTGGTGGCATGTTGGCCGGCCTTCGACGACGAGGAAGTTGATGACGGTCAACGCCACGGGACCTACTTCGTCTTCAGTGCGGACGGCGCACCGATTCGAGCACCGCGTGATATCGCGCGTGAGGAGATCCCGACGATTGGTGTGGTGCCGACCCTAACACCCCTTGATAACCGTGAGTCGTACGTTTCGGACGAGACGCTTCGCAGGAACATCACAGGTCGTCGATCAAGTCGCTACTTCCGAAACGCCCTCCATCGGCTGGCCCAGGACCAGTGGAACGAGTTCAAAGCCTTCGTTTTTGAACGAACGCCAGAAGTCACCGGGCTCATGCTGCGCCATGTTCAGACTTCGGAAGAGAACAGCTTCGACCTCTTTTATCAGGAGGATGGCACGCGTCATGAGCGCGAGATCGGGTGGGCAGGGGACGGTATACAGATCTGGCTGCAAGCGCTTTACCACATTTGGAGCCTCCGTGAGAGCCCGGTCGTCGTCCTTGACGAGCCGGACGTCTTCCTCCACCCAGACCTTCAGCGACGACTTGCGCGAAGCCTGTTCGCCTCGGCGGATCGACAGATCATCGTCGCGACCCACAGCGTTGAGATCTTGGCCGAGGCGCAGCCCGGCAGCGCAGTCTGGATCGATCGATCGCGCCGACGAGCTGAGCGGCCCAAGCCGGATGGCGCCCTTGGAGTCATTGGCCGCCGCTTGGGCAGCGGCTATGAGTTGGGGGTTGGTCGTGCGCTCAGAAGCCCGGTAGCTGTCTTTGTCGAGGGCGATGATGCTCCTGTGCTCGCGATCTTGGCCCGTCGATTGGGCAAGACCGCGGTTGCGGACTCTGACCGCTACGCGACAATCCCACTCGGAGGGTTCTCGAGGAATTGGCGAGCTGCTGCATTTTCGGAGACCATGCAGTCGCTGGGCGCCACGGTTCGCACATTTGTCCTTCTGGATCGAGATCTCCGCAGTGCGGCGGCCGTCGATCTCGAGACCGCGGCGGTGCGCTCAGCGAATGCCACAGTTCACGTGTGGAGGAGGCGCGAGCTAGAGAACTACCTCCTGTCCCCGGGCGCGATATCTCGTGCCGCAGGCATCAGCAGCGCCGAAGCGGAGCTGCTCCTCGAAGGGGCGCTCTCCGCCGGGCGGGACGAGGCTATGGACGCAATGCAGGCTCAGCGCCTTGCGGAGAGGCGGCTGCAAGGCAGCGCAACATCCGGGCACTCTGAGCGGACGGTCTTGGAGACGTCCCGGGGCGAGTTTGAGACGCTTTGGTCGTCACAGGAAGGGCGACTAGGCGTCGTCGACGCCAAGATCGTGATTCGTAGCCTCAATAAGGCACTTCAGGAACGCGACGCACGCACGCTCAACTCACATGCCTTGGCGAGAAGCATGCCTACCTCAGAGATCCCGGACGAAGTGGTGGAGGTCCTAGACGAGATCTCGCTCTTGATCGTTGGCGGGGCGGCAACCTGATGCCCGCTAACAAGCCCGTCGGCGGCGATTAGGATCGTCTGCTGACCAAGGTCGACAATCCCTCGGCGACGAGCTGGTCGCGGCCTTCTGGCGGTGTGCTGGTAGAGCAGCGTTCTCCGTGGAGTGCCGAGTCTCGCCTGGAGGTCGGCCAGCGCAGCACCCTGCTGGGCCGCCATCACGGCGCCGGTGTGGCGAAGGTCGTGGAAGCGGAGGTCGGAGCGGCCGGCGATCGTTGCGGCCTGCTTGAAGTAGCTGGTGATGGTGGAAGGCCACTGCTGACGTCCATTGGCGGCGGGGAAGAGCAGACCCTCCTGGCCGGGCGCGGCGAAGGTCTCGAGGTGCTCCCTGATGACCGGGATCAGGTGCGGCGGGATGGCCACGTCGCGGATGCCGGCCTCGGACTTGGGCGGCTCGACCTGGATCTTGCGGTTCACCCAGACCACGCCGCGGCGCACCTGGATCACGCCAGTCCAGCGGCCGCTGACGTGCCGCAGCTTTGTGTCCTTGCGGCGCAGCTCGGCGATCTCGCCATAGCGCAGCGCGCACCAGGAGGCGAGCAGCACCATTGCCTTCCACTTCTCGGGCATGTTCTCGACGATCACGTCGAGCTCCTCGATCGAGGCCGGCTCGAGGCGCCGCCGCTTCGGCTGGTAGCCGGCGCCCCGGATGTGTACCGGGCTGGCCTCGATCAGATCCTCGTCGACCGCGCTGTTCATGATCGCCCGCAGCAGCCCGTACGCCTTCGAGTTCGCGCGTGGGGTGTCGCCGTTGCCCTCCAGCGTGTCCTCGTACCACCGGCGCGCTGCGCCCTTGTCTATGCCCTGCAGCCCCATCCGTACGAAGGTGGGCACCAGGTGGAGCTCCAGCGTCGCCTCGTAGTTAGCTCCGGGGCCGCGCGCAGCGGCTCGCCTCTGTCGGTGCAGAAGGTGACCGATCGTGGGTTCAGCCTGGCGGACCTTACCTCCGACGATTGGCTCGCCCGGCTCGATGAGGCGGCGACCGAGAGGCTCCAGCGGCAGAGTTCGACGCTCAAACCGCTGGTGGCTGCTGCGGTCACCGACGCCGCTCAGAGGCTGAAGGGAGCCGCCAGCCGCGCTTTGTCTGAGGTGGTGCCCCAGGTCGAACAGTGGCTGGTCGAGAACCAGCGCAACCTGGCCCGCTACACCTCCGGGAGCGGGGACGTCACCCCGAACCAGAAGGGGAACTGGGAATGGTGGGGTTCCCAGGTGTACCGGTTCGCAAGCGATCAGGCCGAGGCGGCCGGGGGTGGCCGGGTGGCTGATGCCGCGTACGCCGCCGAGGCGTGGCTGTTGCTGTGGGAGTGGACCCCGGCACAGTGGGCCGAACTCAGCGACCTGACCAGGCCGGGCCGGGAACTGCGGCCAGGCAACACCCACTGGGGTGTGGCGCTGAAGGTCGGCGCGAAGGTCCGGTTCGCCCGCAGCGTGACCGAACTGAAGAACCGCTACAACCGGCTCACCCCGCAGCGGACCTCGTTCTACGGGTCGAATCCACTGCAATCCCCGTCCGGCTACTGACCATGAGTAACGGCCCCTGGCGTGTTACGGGCCGGGCTTTTCGAACAATTCGAGGCCCGGCCCGCAATATTCCGTCGGGGCATTTGGGACCGCCAGAGACCACTATCGCCCCTAGCCACAGCAGGAGTCTGAGATTGTTACGAATATCGCTCGGGTGATTCCTTGTATTTGGGATTTTGACATCGAGACAAAAGGAGATTCCCGAATGGCAACCAAGACCGCCACCACCAACACCGGATCGGCCCGCACCCGCAAGCCCGCCCAGACCACCGCATCGAAGGGGCGAGCTACAAACCGCACCCGGAACACCACCGAGACTGACCCCACCCCGGAGGTGGCGACGCCGACCGGAGGCATCTGCCGCTGCGGCTGCGGCGGCCAGACCGGCGGCACCTACCGCCAGGGCCACGACGCCAAGCACGTCTCGGTCCTGGTGTCCTACGTCGCCGCCCAGACCATCACCTACGAGGACGCCAAGCGCGAACTGCCCAGCGGCGCGCTCCAGGTCAAGTTCCACAACGCCTGGAACAAGCTGGTCCGCAAGGCCGAGGCCAAAGCCCAACGCGACATTGCCAAGGCCATCGAGGCCCGCAGCGAGAAGGCCGACGAGCCGAGCCAGGGAGAGAACTGAACATGGCCGCCAAACCAGCGCCACGCCGCCGAGGGAGACTCCGCCAGATGGCCTCCGGACGGTGGCAAGCCGCCTACAACGGACCCGACGCCCGAGTCCACTACTGCCCGACCGGGACATTCAGCGGAAGGGAACTCGCCGAAGGCTGGATCGCCTCCGAACTGCGGCTGATCGAACTCGACGCCTGGACCCCGCCAGCCGTCAGGGAAGCCGCCAAATACGCCGGGAGCGTCACCGTCGAGAAGTACGTCGAAACCTGGATCGCCAGCCGCGAGATCCGCGAATCGACCAGGCGGACCTACACCACCAGCCTGGAACACCACATCAAAGGCTCGGCCATCGCCGAGGTCACCGTGAAACACCTCACCCGAGGCCAGGTAACGGGGTGGTGGCAGAACCTCGACAAAGCCACACCCCGCGCCAGGTCGAAGGCATACGGCCTGCTCCGCTCCGCCCTCAACGCCGCCGTAGACGAGGAACTGATCGAGATGAACCCTGCCAGAGTGAAGAACCGCAAAGCCATCACCTCATCCACCCCGAGGAAGCTCACCCCCATCGAACCGGAACACCTCGACCTGCTCGTCGCCGGGATCGAGATCGAGCGGTACCGGCTCCTGGTCCAACTCGCAGCCTGGGGAGGACTCCGCTACGGCGAACTGGTCGCCCTCCGACGCCGAGATATCGACCTGAGAGGCGACTACCCGATCGTGTCCGTGACCCGCTCCGTGACCTTCATCACAGGCCAGTCGCCATACGCCGGGCCGCCCAAGACCGACGCGGGGGAGCGCTCTGTCGTCCTGCCCTCCGCACTCAAACCGATCATCGCCGCCCACCTCCTGAAGCACACCCAACCCGGAGCGGACGGGCTACTGTTCCCAGGCAAGAACGGCGGCTACCTGTGGGAGTCCGTGTTCCACAAGGCCTGGAACAAGACCCGCAAAGCAGCCGGACTGCCCACCCTGCGGATCCACGACCTACGCCACGCCTCGGCCGTCTGGGCGCTCCAGACCGGTGAGACCTTCTCCGGAGTCCAGGCCCGGCTCGGCCACTCCACCCCAGCCGCCGCGCTCCGGTACCAGCACGCCGCCAGCGGGTCCGACGAGCGGATCGCCAAGGGCCTCGACCGGAAGCTC
>CAZLJN010000074.1:0-3000 GCA_964559815.1 uncultured Propionibacteriaceae bacterium | reverse complement strand
CTCCAGGAACAGGAGCCGACACCCGCCCAGGCCACGCCCCCTGCCGGAACCGAACCCCAGTCGTCCTCCGCCTCGTAACGTTAACTACCGACCGCTCCCGGTGCCATAGCTGGGGGCGGTCGCTGCGTGTGGCTGAGTGTTCCCCCACCTCCGGATAGATTGCAGTCATGGCTACGCGCCCGCAGGATCACCACGAGTCGACTCCGAGCCCACCGACCTTCTTCTGGCCGCTTCAAGATGGCGAGGTGTACATGGTCGCTGCGAGACCTGCTGAGCATTGGGTGCTCGAATTTGTGGGGGCCTTCGCGTCTCTCCAGAGTGGGATTGAGCTGGTCCTCGACTTGTACCTGAGGAGACTCTCTCCAAAGGTCGCCAAGCAGATCACCAGAAAGCACCTCGGGCGACTGCGCGACGAGGATCGCTGGGACTATGTGAAAGCGATGGCATCAGACGTCGGTTACGCCGGGAGTCTGCTCGGTCCTGCATCGGACGCCTTCTGGCGATGCAAGCATGTACGCGACCTCGTAGGGCATAAAGAGGGCGGGCTTATGTTGGTCCGAGACCCGGCGACCCCCAGCTACTACTACCGCGTGCCACGAAACCCACATATACCGGACCCTCTCACACCCGAGACGTTTCGGTTGTTGGTCGCGGAAGTCCGATGGCTCGATGCCTTCGTTGACCACCTCGGCTACCTTGCGGGACTCCCATATGCGCTGCCGATGGCCAGAGTGGGTGCCGACGGGAGTCCCGAGGAGCGATGGATCGAGATCCTTGAGCCGCCTCCGCTTCCAATCGCTCCAGACTGGAACAAAGACGGGCTGTTTCGCGAGATCCCAGGACCGCGTTCGTGAGGCCCGCTCGATCTGATCCTCTGCGTCCTGACCAACGCACACCAGGCCCGGTCTCCCCTTATCGGGGGCCGGGCCTCGTGCTGTCTGCGGCGGGGTAGCCTCCCGGAGGTCACGGACGGTATCTCGGAGGCTCTGACGACATCGCCGGGGGTGTGGAGCCGGGGTTGTGGCCTCCGAGGCCCGGGAGGTCAACGGGAAGTCTCCCGCCGAGTGTCCGGTCGCGCCGATAGCCTCTTCCCGTGACCAGTTGGTACCCATTGAACGTCCGCGAATCAGGCGAGTACGACAACTACGACGCACTCTCAGAGGGCGTTCCTGCGTGGATCCGAACACCATTGATCGAGTTCATCGTCGACAGGTTTCTGAATCACCAGGCCGCCTACCGCGATCTCGTTACATCAAAGGTCAGGTCGTGCGGCGCCGCAGTTCGAGTTGTGTTGCCTGAGAGTGACTACAACGGTGCGTTCCGCAAGTGGCTGAGAGGACACGCGACAGATCGCCCGGGCCTGCTCCTGACTATCGTGGACTGGCTGGTGGCTACGGAGGGCGCTGGGCACCGCTCGGCCGTGGAGAAGATCCTGGCCTCCGGCAACTCGGCCTGGACAGTCGGCGAATGGGGCGACGGGCACGTCGGCCTCGTCCGACGAGTGGACGCCACCGCGACAGCCGCAGCCGCACGGGCGATCTCCGCCAAGACCGCCGCAAGCCACCACCTCGCCGAAGCCTGGCAAGCCGCCTACGGACTCAACGGCGACCCAAGCAAGGCATACCGAGAGGCTGTCAAGGCTGTCGAGTTCGCCGCGATCCCGGTCGTGATCCCCAAGGATGCCGGGGCGACGCTCGGCAAGGTTCTGGGCCAGGTCAGGTCTGACGGCGACTGGATCATTCCGCTGACCCGGGAGAAGGACTCCGGCGACGTGGCCGGGATGCTGCTTTCGATGCTGGAGGCGCTGTGGGTCGGGCAGTCCGACCGGCACGGTTCCACGCTCCCGCCCATCCCGATCACCCCGGAGGCTGCCCAGGCAGCGGTGCTGATGGCGACGACGCTTGTTCAGTGGTTCCAGTCGGGTGCCGTGCGGCGCGGCACGATCTGATCTCCGGGGCGGGCCACCACCCAGCGGCCGGAGCCTGTTGTGGGGACTCCCTCGGCGCTGTTCGTGTGCCTGAGATCTCGTCGCTGGCCAGCGACGGATCAGCGACGAACGAGTCCACCGGAGGGTATCGGAGTCCATAGCTCCCGGCGCTGACTACGCCGTACGACGGTGGGGCGGGCGGGGCTCGAACCCGCGACCCAGGGATTATGAGTCCCCTGCTCTGACCGGCTGAGCTACCGCCCCTGAGTGTCGGCGATCACGCTATCCGGGGGCGAGGGGGAGTGTCCAAGCGTCTGGGTTTTCGACGGGCTCGACCAGCGGTGGTGGCCCTTCGTGACGCACCGCTCGTTCCTCGCGGGGCTCCTCAGGACAGTCGGAGGTGTCAGCGGACGACCATGGCCAGGCCTCCGAAGGCGGGGAGTTCCACGGTGAAGCCGCCGAGGGCGTCCACGTCGTCGACCTTGCGGCGGGTGGCCAGGTCGGTGACGCGGCCGGGCGGGATGTGCTCGCTCTGGACTCGGCCGGTGATCTTGTCCGGGCCGAAGTTCAGCGCCGTGATCTGCACCAGGCCGGACTCCAGGCGGCTGATCATCACCAGCATGCTCTTCCACGGGACGTCCGGGACGTCCAGCAGCGTGCCGGTCGCGATCCCGGACCGCTTCCTCAGCTTCAGGATCTCCGACAGCCTCGAGGCGAACGAGTTCTCCTTCTCCAGCTGCTCCGGCAGCGAGCCGTACAACGCCGTGGCCACCGGCATGCCCGACGCCGACTTCTTCGCGTCCGGATCGCTGCCCATCAGGTCGTAGGCACCGCGCTCGATCCAGCGGGTGTCGCCCGTCCCGATCAGCCCGCGTACCTTGCTGCGGTCCAGCGGCAGCGCGCCGACCAGGTCCCAGCCGGACAGGGCGAACACCCCCGGCTGCCACGCGTTGTACATGCACAGCAGCAGGTGCGCGTTCATGATCCGGCGGACGTCCGCGTCCGTGATCGCCTCCAGGTCGGTGATCCCCAGCGACGCCGTGATCACCGACGCCGTCGTGCACGCGATCCCG
>CAZLJN010000073.1:0-9439 GCA_964559815.1 uncultured Propionibacteriaceae bacterium | reverse complement strand
TGATCGCCCGGGCGATCAGGTAGCTCACCACGAACGCGTAGACGCCCACCACGACCGAGGCGATCAGTTGGCGACCGAGTTGATCCAATCCGCCGCCGTAGAACAGACCGGCATGGCCGAAGGACCCCGGGGTGGCCGGATCGGCCAGCAGGCCGATCATCAGCATTCCGATCACGCCCCCCACGAAGTGCACGCCGACAACGTCGAGGGAGTCGTCGTAGCCCCACTTGTACTTCAGGCCCACCGCGAAGGCGCTGGCCACACCGGCGACCGCGCCGATCAGGAGGGCGCCGGTCGGGCTGACCGAAGCGGCCGAGGGGGTGGCGGCGACCAGCCCGGCCACGATCCCGGACGCCGCGCCCAGCGAGGTGGGATGCCCGTCGCGCACCTTCTCCACGATCAGCCAGCTGACCATGGCGGCCGCAGCGGCGGCCATGGTGTTCAGCCACGCCAGGGAGGCCATGCCGTTCGCGGCGACGGCCGAGCCGGAGTTGAAGCCCATCCAGCCGAACCACAGCAGGCCGGCGCCGAGCATGACCAGGGTCATGTTGTGCGGACGCATCGGCTTGGTACCGAACCCGATCCGCGGGCCGAGCACCAAGGCCAAGGCCAAGGCCGACATGCCGGCATTGATCTCGATCGCCGAGCCGCCGGCCAGGTCGATGGCGCCCAGCCAGTTGGCGATCCAGCCGCCATGGAAGCCTTCACCGGTGAAGTTGTCGAAGGAGAACACCCACCCGGCGATGGGGAAGTAGACCAGGATGCCCCAGGCGATGGTGAAGACCGTCCAGCCACCGAAGGAGGCGCGGTCGGCGATGGCACCGGAGACCACCGCGGTGGTGATGATCGCGAAGCACGCCTGGAAGGCGGCGAAGGCCAGCGCGGGCACTGTCCCGGCGGCGGCGTCAGGACCGACGATCTGGCCGAGGCCGGCGAAGGTGGTCGGATTGCCGAGCAGGCCGATGAAGGTGGTCCGGCCGAAGCCTCCGGCGGGCACGGTGAAGCCGATCGCATCCCCGAACGACATGCTGTAGCCGAACAGCACCCACAGCATCCCGATGGTGCCCATCGAGATGAAGCTCATCATGATCATGTTGAGCGCACCCTTGGCGCGCACCATGCCGCCGTAGAAGAGGGCCAGGCCCGGAGTCATCAGCAGCACCAAGGCTGCGCTGGCCAGGACCCAGGCAGTATCGCCGGAATTGATCTCCAACATGACTGCGAGCGTGACCGAGCAGTGTTACGTGGCGGTTCGCAAGGCGCTACGAGGCTGTTACGTCCGTGTTACAGCGAGATTGCGATCAGGGGAAACGCCTTCATCCCTGACCGCTGGGTGTGGTTTTCGCCCCGAAACGAGGCGGTGTTGGTGGTTGTGGGGCGGGGGTGTTCGCGGTGCGAACACCCCCGCCCGATGTTGGTTCAGATGGCCCCCGGGCCGCTCTCGCCGGTACGGACCCGGACGATGTTGTCGACCGGAACGATCCACACCTTGCCGTCGCCGACCTGGCCGGTCTGCGCGGCCTGGACGATCACGCCGGTGAGGGCTTCGGCATCGTCATCGTCAACCAGGACCTCGAGGCGGACCTTGGTGATGAAGTCGATGGTGTATTCCTCGCCGCGGTAGACCTCGACGTGACCGCGCTGGCTGCCGTATCCCGACACCTCGCTGATGGTCATGCCGCCCACACCGTGGCGAACGAGCGCCTTCTGGACAGTTTCCAGCATCTCCGGCTGGATGATGGCGGTTACGAGTTTCACTTCGAAGCTCCCGTCTCGGCCAGATCATCCTTGGTGAGCACCAGGGTGCGCTGGACCTTGTTGGTGTAGTAGACCGGGCTGAGGTCGTAGCCGACCTCGGAGTGCTCGGCCAGGTCGATGCCTGCCAGTTCGTCGGCCGGGCTGATCCGCCAGCCCAGGGTGGCCTTGATCAGCAGGGCGATCAGGTAGCTCACCACGAAGGCGTAGATGGCGACCGCGAACGCGCCCACTGCCTGACGCCACAGCTGGTCGACGCCGCCGCCGTAGAACAGGCCGGTTGCCCCGAACGCGCCCGGAGCGGCCGGATCGGCGAACAGGCCGATGGCCAGGGTGCCGATCATGCCGCCGACGAAGTGGACGCCCACGACGTCGAGCGAGTCGTCATAGCCGAACTTGTACTTCAGGCCGACTGCGAAGGCAGCACCCACCGCGGCCAGGAAGCCGATGGCGATGGCGCCCAGCGGGCTGACCGAACCGGCAGCCGGGGTGATGCCGACCAGACCGGCAACGATGCCCGACGCCGCACCCAGCGAAGTGGGGTGGCCATCGCGCAGCTTCTCCACCAGGAGCCAGCCGAGCATGGCGGCGGCGGTGGCGGCCAGGGTGTTGACCCAGGCAACCGAGGCCAGGGTGCCGGCCGACAGCGCCGAACCGGCGTTGAAGCCGAACCAGCCGAACCACAGCAGACCGGCGCCGAGCATGACCAGGGTCATGTTGTGCGGACGCATCGGCTTGGAACCGAACCCGATACGCGGGCCGAGAACCAGAGCCAGCGCCAGGCCGGAGATGCCGGCGTTGATGTGGATCGCGGTACCACCGGCGAAGTCGAGCGCGCCGAGCCAGTTGGCGATCCAGCCGCCCTGGAAATCGGTGCCGGTGGCGCCATTGAAGGAGAACACCCAGCCCGCGACGGGGAAGTACACCAAGGTGCCCCACAAGATGGTGAACAACGTCCAGCCACCGAAGGAGGCTCGGTCAGCGATCGCGCCGGAGACCAGGGCCACCGCGATGATCGCGAAGCAGGCCTGGAAGGCGACGAAGGCCAGCGCCGGAATGGTGAACACCGCAGCATCGGGGCTCATCAGACCCTGCAGGCCCGCGAAATCCAGCGGGTTACCGAGGAGGCCGATGTACGCCGGGCCGCCGTCTTTCGTGGGCGGAGCGGCGAAGCCGAGGGAGTTACCGAACGCCATGCTGTAACCGAACAGCACCCAGAGCACACCGATGGTGCCCATACTGATGAAACTCATCATGATCATGTTGAGGGCACCCTTGGCCCGCACCATGCCGCCATAGAAGAACGCGAGACCGGGGGTCATCAACAGCACCAAAGCGGCACTTGCCAGGACCCAGGCGGTGTCGCCTGCACTGATTTCCAACATGGCAACGAGCGTCCCCTACCGCTGTTACGTCGGGGTTCTGCCCATGTTACGAAGCGGTTCCCTGGTGTTACAGGTCGGTTTCCGTCATGGGGAACTCATAGGTAGTTACCCGCTTGTTGCCTGGTGTGGGCCCGGCCGGGGGGCTAGGTTTGGGGTATGGCACCGATGGCCTCTATCCCGGTCTTCTAGGACGGGTGTGAGCCACGGTGCCATTGCTATCCGCGCTTGTCAGCATAGATAAGCGCCTGAGCCCTTGGAGGTAGCCATGGACGTCCTGATCACCGGTCGTCACTGCCAGATCCCCGACGAGTTCCGCTCCCGGGTGACCGAGAAGATCGCTGCTGTCGAGAAGCTCAAAGACCGCATCATTCGTGCCGAGGTGCAGGTGTCGGCGCACGGCTCGCGCCGTCAGCCGGGGGAGTCGACCCAAGTGGAGATCACCCTGCGTGGGCGGGGCCCGGTGATTCGCGCCGAGGCATCGGCTGAGGACAAGACGGTGGCATTCGACCACGCCATGGAGCGGCTGATGTCGCAGTTGCGGCGCGCATCCGATCGTCGCAAGGCCCACCGCGGCCTGCGCGGGCAACTGCCCGCAGAGGACGTCGCCGCCGTCGCTGAAGCCGCACCGGAACCCGACGAACCGCAGGTGCGTCACATCGCTGGACTCGAAGTCACCGGTGACGGTCCGCTGGTGGTGCGCGAGAAGCACTTCGATGCCACACCGCTGACCCTGGCCCAGGCGCTGGACGAGATGGAACTGGTCGGCCACGACTTCTTCATCTACGTCGACGCCGACAGCGGGGCCCCCAGCGCGGTCTACCGCCGCAAGGCCTACGACTACGGCGTGATCCATCTCAAGCTGGACCAGCAGGCAACGGCCTGACACAGGCGACCGGCCCGTCCGTTCGCAACCGGTGATGAGCCGGGATTTCGAACGGACGGGCCGAGTTGTCTGTCCGGGCTCGTAGGCTCAGCGAAGTGAACACCGTGTTGACCGCCGCCCAGGCCCGGCGGATCGCCCTGGCCGCTCAAGGTTTCGGGCAGGACCGGGATCGGGCGGTGGGCGCGGCGCAGGTGCGCCGAGAACTGCGACGGCTCGGCCAGTTCCAGATCGACTCGGTGAACGTCTGCGTCCGGGCGCACTACATGCCGACGTTTGCCCGGCTGGGGGCCTACGACCGCACGCTGGTCGACGCGCTGACCGGCGCGACGCCTCGACGCGGCTACGAATACTGGGGCCACGCGGCCTGCATCCTCGATGTCGAGTTGGAGCCCGCGCTGCGGTGGCGCACCCAGGCCAGCCGCGCCAAACCCTGGAAGGACGCGGCCGCGCTCCTGGCCGAGAAACCGGAGCTGATCGACAAGGTGCGCGCCCAGTTGGCTGCTCGCGGCCCGCTGACCGCCCGCCAAGTGGAGCACGACCAGGAACGGGAGGCCGGCAGTTGGTGGAACTGGTCGGAGGTCAAGACCGTCCTGGAATGGCTGTTCGTGATCGGTGAGGTCTCCAGCGCGGGTCGCAACAACGCCTTCGAGCGTCGCTACGCGCTGACCGAACGGGTCCTGCCGGCACCGATCCTGGGCACCCCCACGCCGACCGAGGACGAGGCGCGGCTCACGCTGGCGCGCCGGGCGGCCGCCGCGTTGGGCGTGTTCACCGAGGCCTGGTTGGCCGAGTACTTCTACACCGACCGCCGGGCGACGACCGCGGCATTGGCGAGGTTGGTCGCCAGCGGCGAGGTCGTGCCGGCCGCGGTGCGGGGGTGGCGGCGTCCGGCCTACCTATGGACGGCGGCCGCCCGTCCGCGCAAGATCAGCGGCGAGGCGCTGGTGGCGCCGTTCGATTCGTTGGTGTTCGACCGGGATCGGCTGGCCGAGGTGTTCGGCGTGGAGTACAAGATCGGGCTGTACACGCCCAAGGCCCAGCGAGTTCACGGGTACTACGTGTATCTGTTCGTCATGGACGACCAGATCGTCGCCCGGGTCGATCTGAAGGCAGACCGCAAGGCCGGACGGCTGCTGGTGCAGTCGGCGTGGCTAGAGGACGGTGCCGCCGAGTCGGAGACGGCGTCGCGGCTGGCCGGAGAGTTGCGCCGGATGGCCGACTGGCTGGGGCTGGGCGAGATCGACCTGGCGCCGGTCGGCACGCTGGCGTCCGCATTGGCCCCGCATTGCCGGTGAGGTGATCGTTCGGCGCTAGCCTGCCGCCCATGCGCAGAGCAGTGGTGGCCGGAGCGGTGACGGCGGTGGTGGGCTACACCGGCGCGTTCGCCGTCGTGCTCACCGGTCTACAAGGGGTGGGCGCGAATCCGACGCAGGCGGCGTCCGGGCTGGCCGTGCTGTGCCTGACCATGGGCGTGGCCACGATCTTCCTGTCTGTCCACCATCGGATGCCCATCACCATCGCCTGGTCGACGCCGGGCGCGGCGCTGCTGGCGTCCACCGGGGTGCCCGAGGGTGGCTGGCCGGCGGCGATCTTCGCCTTCGCGGTGGTCGGGCTACTGCTCCTGATCACCGGCCTGGTGCCGTGGCTGGGTCGGGTGGTGTCCTCCATTCCGACTGCGCTGGCCCAGGCCATGTTGGCCGGCGTGCTCGTGCCGATCTGCTTGGCCCCGATCAAAGCGGTGGTGGTCAGCCCGTGGGTGGTGGCGCCGGTGCTGGTGGCCTGGCTGGCCATGCTGGCGTGGAAGCCGAAGTGGGCCGCGGCAGTCGCAGTGGGGTTGGCGCTGGTGATCGCGGTGTTCGCGGTCGCGTCCAGTCCGGGGTTGGCGTCGCTGCCTGCGCCGGGAACCGCGCTGGAGTTTGTGATGCCGCAGCCGTCGATCCCGGCGGTAATCGGCATCGCCCTGCCGCTGTGGCTGGTCACCATGGCCTCCCAGAACATCCCGGGGGTGGCGGTGCTGGGCACCTACGGCTTTCGGGCACCGTGGCGCTCGGCGCTGGTGACCACCGGGTTGGGCACGGTGGTGGGGGCGCCGTTCGGTGGGCACGCGATCAACTTCGCCGCGATCAGCGCTGCCCTTGCCGCCTCTCCCGATGCCGGCGAGGAGCCGTCCGGGCGGTGGCGCGCGGCCGTGGTGGCCGGCGTCGGCTACCTGATCTTCGGGGGCGTGACTGCAACGGTGACCGCTTTGGTGTTCACCGGGCCGCCGGGCCTGCTGCAGGCCGCCGCCGGGGTGGCGCTGCTGGGCACGTTGGGGTCGTCGCTGTTGGGGGCGATCGCGGAAGCCGAGGGACGCGAAGCCGCTGTGGTCACTTTCCTGGTGGCCGCATCCGGGGTCAGCGTGTTCGGTATTGGTGCTGCCTTCTGGGCGCTGGCGGCCGGTCTGGTGGTGCGCTGGGTCGTGGTGGAGTTGCGGGCGCGACTGGCGCATTAGCCCTGGTGTTCTGGTTACGGACGCCCGCTGCCGTCCGGTGTGACCAAGGGGTACTGTTACGCCACCTTCACATGGGGTGACTAAGGTCAGCGCCGTCACTCGCCCCCGGGAAGTCACAATCGACTCTGACGAGAAAGAAGCGTGGTAATGCGCATTACCAAGACTTTGACCCTGGCGGCATCGGTGGCCGCCCTCGCCCTGGCCTTCGCCGGTTGCGCCGGCCCAGCCACCCCGTCCGCCCCGGTGAGTAGCGCTCCGGCCGTCGACTACAAGCTGGTCACCCCGGGCACCCTCACGGTGTGCTCCGACATTCCTTTCGCTCCGTTCGAGTTCGAGGATGCCAACTCCGCCAGCGGCTACACCGGCTTCGATATCGACATCGTCGACGCGATCGCCCAGAAGCTGGGCTTGAAGCTGGCGGTGAAGGTCACCAACTTCGACGCGCTGCAGTCCGGCACCGCGTTGGAGGCTGGCAGCTGCGACATGGCGGCGTCCGCGATGACCATCACCAACGAGCGCAAGAAGAACCTCGACTTCTCCGAACCCAACTATGACTCGCTGCAGTCGCTGCTGGTGAAGGCCGACTCCGGGATCACCAACCTGGCTGGTCTTGCGGGCAAGACCATCGGCGTGCAGAAGGGCACCACGGGCAAGGATTACGCGACCGCGAATGCCCCCAAGGATGCCAAGCTGATCGACTTCGCTGACGACGGCAAGATGTGGGTGGCGATCCAGGCCGGCCAGGTGGATGCGTTGCTGCAGGATCAGCCGGTCAACTACGAGCACGAGAAGGCCGATCCTGCCTACAAGATCGTGGAGACCTACAACACCAATGAGCAGTACGGTTTCGCCTTTGCCAAGGGCAAGAAGCCGGAACTGCTCGCGGCGGTCAATGAGCAGTTGAAGGCCATGCGCGCCGACGGCAGCTACGACACGATCTACAAGAAGTACTTCGGCTGATCAGATCGGGGTGGGCCGGATCGACGATCCGGCCCACCCCGACTGGCATTGCAGTGGGGACTCCTGTGAGCGCTCTGCCTTATCTCAAACCCACCACTCGGCGGCGGTTGGGCCGATTGGCCTCCTACGCGGTCGGCACCGTGATCATTCTTCTGGTTGCCTCCCTGGCCGACTGGGCGCACATCCAGAAGGTGTTCTTCAACCTGGATGTTGCGGTCAAGATGTGGCCTGCCATCGTCACTGTGGCGATGAAGAACACCATCATCTACACCGTCTCAAGCTTCGTCTTGGGATCGGCCCTGGCGATCCTGCTGGCCGTGTTGAAATTGGCGGGCGGACCCTTGGGCTGGTTCGCCTCGGCGTTCATCGAGTTCTTCCGGGGGATCCCGGCGCTGTTGACGATCTTCACCGCTGCTTACGTGATCCCGATCGCTTTTGGAGTGAAGGTTCCCGGAGGCGGGGTTGGTGCGGGCATCCTGGCGCTCACCATCGTGACGGGTGCCTATGCCGCCGAAATCGTCCGTGCGGGTATTCAGGCGGTGGCCCCGGGGCAGGCCGAGGCTGCGCGGTCCCTGGGCATGAGCTCTGGGCAGACCACGTTCTGGATCGTTCTCCCGCAGGCCTTGAGGATTGTGATCCCACCCATGACCAACGAGTTCGTGATGCTGCTGAAGGACACCTCCCTGCTGTACGTGGCTGGGTTCGCCGTGACAGAGAAGGAGATGGTGACCTTCGGCCAGGACGCATTGTCGACCACGGGAAATGCGACTCCGATCATCATGGTTGCAATCGCCTACTTGATCGTCACGCTTCCCCTCACCTGGTTGGTGGGCAAGCTTGAGAAGAAGTTGGATCCGAAGCGATGAGTAATCTGTTCCCTGATCTGGAATCCACCCAACCGCCGGTGGTGACCACCGACCTCCACAAGAGCTTCGGTGACAACGAGGTACTCAAGGGCATCGATCTGACCGTCCAGCAAGGCGAAGTGGTCTGCGTCATCGGCCCGTCAGGCTCGGGCAAGTCCACCTTGCTGCGCTGCATCAACCTGCTGGAGAAGCCCACCAGCGGTTCGGTGAAGCTGCTGGGTGCGGAAATGACCGATCCGGACGTCGAGCTCAACCAGGTGCGCACCCACGTGGGCATGGTCTTCCAGTCGTTCAACCTGTTCCCCAACATGACCGCGATCGGCAACTGCATCATCGCCCAGCGGCAGGTGCTGAAGCGCTCCAAGGCCGAGGCCATCGAGATCGCCAAGAAGAACCTGACGCTGGTGGGCCTGGCTGATCGCATGGACTATCACCCAGCCCAGCTGTCGGGCGGTCAACAGCAACGGGTGGCCATCGCCCGGGCGCTGTCGATGGATCCGAAGGTGATGCTGTTCGACGAGCCGACTGCCGCCCTCGACCCGGAGTTGGTCGGCGATGTGCTGGCGGTCATGCGTGACCTGGCACAGGCGGGCATGACCATGGTCGTGGTCACCCACGAGATGCTGTTCGCCCGGGACGTGTCCGACCGGACCATCTTCATGGACGGCGGCGTCATCGTCGAGGAAGGCCCGTCGGTTCAGGTCATCACCGAGCCCCGCGAGAAGCGCACCCAGATCTTCCTCAAGCGGGTGCTCAACCCGACCGCGATCGAGGACGACGAACTCGGCGAGACCGAGCCCGACTGAGGGTTGACTAGGTGATCTCGGCTACCGGTGCACCGGTCAGTTCGACCAACTCGTCGGGGCTGAGCGGAAACACTGCGTACGGGTGGCCGGCCGCTGCCCAGATCTCGGTGTAGCGGAACAGTTCGGAGTCGATCAGAATCACCGGCGGCGTGGTGTGCGCGACGGGGGAGACCCCGCCGATCGAGAACCCGGTGGCGGCCTTGACGAAGTCGGCGTCGGCGCGTCCGAGCTTGCCGACCAGAGCGGCGACTTTCTTCTCGTTCACCCGCAGGTCGCCGGAGGTCACCACCAGC
>CAZLJN010000072.1:0-9454 GCA_964559815.1 uncultured Propionibacteriaceae bacterium | reverse complement strand
GACGTGAGGCCTGGCGGAGCACGTTCCGACGCTGACATGACCGGCCGACGCTGATATGACCACTGGCGTGCGCTTCGTGCTCGCCTCGGCCTCGCCGGGGCGACGCAGCACCTTGACCGCCGCGGGGCTGCGTCCCGATGTGGTGGTCTCCGCCGTGGACGAGGACGCCTACACCGCCTCGACCGTGGTGGGACTGGTGGCAGCCCTGGCGAAGGCCAAAGCCGCAGCGGTGTTCGAGACCCTCAGCGATCCTGAACTGCTGGTGGTCGGCTGCGACTCGATGCTGGAGCTGGACGGCGAGCCGATGGGCAAGCCGGCCACGCCCGAGCTGGCCGTCGAGCGGTGGCGGCGGATGCGCGGACGCACCGGCTGCCTGCACAGCGGCCACCATGTGATCTCTCGGATCAACGGTGTGATTGACGCCACCACGGCGGTCGCCACCACCGAAGTGGTGTTCGCCAACATCGACGACGCCGAGATCGAAGCCTATGTAGCCACCGGCGAACCGCTGCGGGTCGCCGGGGCGTTCACCATCGATGGCCTCGGCGGGGCGTACGTGACCACGGTCTGCGGCGATCCGCACAACGTGGTCGGAATCAGCCTGCCGCTGCTGCGGCGGATGTTCGCCGAGCACGGCGTGGCCTGGCACACCTTGTGGGCGAACCCCTCCGGAAGCTGACGCCCACCTCCCACGCCGCTGGTTGAGCAGGCCGCGCAGCGGCCGTGTCGACACCCTCAGCGCGGCCAGGAGAAGACCGGCTGGCCGTCCACCTGGATCCGGGCGCGGGGCTGCGGGTCCAACTCCAGCCGGACGACGGCCGCATGTCCGGCGCCGCTGACCTGGTAGCTCAGCTCGGTGTTGGTCTTGGCCAGCACCTCCACGACGCCACGGACCAGCCACGGGTTTCGCCGGCGCAAGCCGATCAGTTCCTGGTGCAGGCGGTAGAGCCACTCGCCGGCGGCGGCCAGATCGCTCGGCGATGCAGGCAGGGCCGGACGGAGCGGGGCGTCGGCCTCCCAGCCGGTGCCTTTGCGTCCGCGGAAGCCCTGTTCGTCGCCGTAGTAGATACTCGGCATGCCCGGCAAGGTGCACAACACGACCGCGGCCACCGCTGACCCGCCGTCGCCGATCAGGCTGGCGATCCGGTCGACATCGTGGTTGCCGACGAAAGTGTGCGGCACGAATGTCTCGGCGAACTCGGCATGCCGCTCCAACGCCCAGGCCAACTCCCACAGATTGCGGTCGGTGATCGAGCTCCAGATCGCCTTCCACAGCTCGTACTGGGTGACCGTGTCGACGCTGCTGGCAGCGACGAAGCCGGCGTAGTCGCCGTGGATCATCTCGCCGATGAACAGCGCATCAGCGAACTCGGCCCGCACCCGTCCGATCACCTCGTGCCAGAAGGCGGTGGGCACCGCGTAGGCGACGTCGAGGCGCCAACCGGCGATGCCGCGGCGCAGCCAGTGCAGCATCACCTCGACGACCAGGTCGACCACCACCGGGTTGGTGTGGTCGAGTTCGGCCAGATCGTCGTGACCCTCCCAGCCGACCGGACGCCCTCCCTCGGCCTTGACCAGCGCCGAGGTGCCGGCGACAGCCTCGGCGACCAGGTGATGGTCACGTCCGACGTGGTTGAAGACGCCGTCGAGCACCACCGACAGCCCGCGGGCTCGGCATTCGGCCAGGAAGTGGTCGAAGGTGTCATCGTCGCCCAGCCGCGGGTCGATGGCGAAGTGGTCGAGGGTGTCGTAGCCGTGGCTGGTCGAGGCGAAGATCGGGCCCAGCAGCAGACCGGAGCAGCCCAGTTCGATGGCGTAGTCGAGCCACGCCTCCAGGTGTTGCAGCCGCGGCTCGGCCGGGGCGTCGGTGGCTCGCGCGGGCGCGCCACAGGCGCCCAGCGGGTACACATGCCACCAGATGGCGTGGTCGAGAAGGCTCACGGATCCTCTTATTAACTCAGGCTCAATACTGATTACTGACTATAGATCAATAACGCTAGGATGGCGAGCGTGAGCACCACTTCCCCCACCATTCGGCGCCGCCTCGACGTCGCCGCCCGGCGTACCGCGATCCTCACCGCCGCGCGCGACTGCTACGCCACCGGCACCTACGCCGAGGTCTCGGTGGCACAGATCGCCACCGCCGCCCACGCCTCCCCTGCCCTGGTCTTCCACTACTTCAACACCAAGGCCGAGCTCTATGCCGCAGTAGTGGCCGACGCCGTGGCCGGCCTGGCCGCGGCCCAACGCGCCGCTCTGGACGCCCTGCCGCCGGGCACCTCCCGACGCGACCGGGTGGCCACCTCGATCACGATCTACCTCGACCACATCGCCGGCCACCCCCAGACCTGGGCCGCACCATTGGCTGGCGGCGAGGAACCCGCCGAAGCGATCGCGGTGCGCCAGCAGGCGCGCGCCGACTACGTCCAGGCCCTGCGCGGCCTCCTTCAACCCGCCGACTGGGCTCGCCACGACTACGCCCTGTGGGGCTACTTCGGATTCCTCGACGAGGCCTGCCTGCGTTGGGTCCGGCGCGGCTGCCCCGCCGACGAACGCGACCCGCTCCGCGAGGCCGCCCTGGGGGCGCTGGAAGGCGCCTTGGGAGATTGGGGCGGCTGATCCGGGTGGCCGCCAATCCGCGCTGGGCCCAGACGCTACCCTTGAGCCGCTATGGCTGAACACGATCAGATCGCCGAAATCGACCGCCCGAACTCCCTGCTGCCCGCCTGGTTGCGGGCGATGCGTCCCAAGCAGTGGGTCAAGAACGTCCTGGTGCTGGCGGCACCGGTGGCCGCCGGCCAACTACTGAACCCTGCGGTGCTGATTCCGGCGCTGTGGGCCTTCCTCGGCTTCAGCCTGATCAGCGCCTCGATCTACCTGATCAACGACATTCGCGACGCCGAGGTCGACCGGCTGCACCCGAAGAAGCGGTTCCGTCCGATCGCCGCCGGCGAGCTGTCCCCGGCAGTGGCCTGGGTGCTGGCCGCGATCACGCTGGTCGCCGCATTGGTGGTCGGCTACGGGGTCAACGTGATGCTCGGCGCCGTGCTGAGCTTCTACTGGATCCTGCAGGTCGCCTACTCGTTCTTCCTCAAGGATCAGCCGATCATCGACCTGGCCATGGTGGCCGCGGGCTTCCTGCTGCGCGCGGTCGCCGGTGGCGTGGCGTCCAACCTGGTGCTGAGCCAATGGTTCTTGCTGGTGGCCAGCTTCGGCTCACTGTTCATGGTGGCCGGCAAGCGCTACTCCGAGCTCAAAGAGCTCGGGATCGACGCCGGCACCCGCACCAGCCTGGAGCGGTACACCACGTCCTACCTGCGCGAGGTGTGGTCGATCTCGATCGCCATCGTGATCGTCTCCTACAGCCTGTGGGCCTTCGAAGTGCCCGGGCCGCAGCTGTGGGGCATCTCGTGGAGCGCGATCTCGATCGCGCCGTTCACCCTCGCGCTGCTGCGCTACGCCTTCAAGGTCGACCAAGGTGAGGCCGGCGAACCCGAGGACGTCGTGCTCTCCGATCACGTCCTGCAGGCTTTCGCCGTCATCTGGGCGATCCCGATGGCCGTCGCCGTCTTCCTATGAGCCGCCCGGTCGCGCTGATCACCGGTGCCTCCCGAGGCATCGGGCGATCCATTGCCGAAGCCCTCTCCCCCAGCCATCACCTGCTGATCGGCGGACGGGACGCCGCGGCGGTGGCCGAGGTGGTGGCCGCCTGCGAGTCGGCCGAGCCGTTCGTGGTCGAGCTGACCGATGCCGACGCGGTCGCGGCCGCGGTGGCCGGGATCGACCGGCTGGACGTCGTGGTGCATTCGGCCGGCGTGATCGCCTACGGCCCGCTGACCCAGACCGACCCCGCCGAATGGGAGCGGGTGCTCGCGGTCAACGTGATCGCCCCGGCCACACTGACCCGACTGCTGCTGCCGGCGCTGCGCGCCGCGTCCGGACTGGTGGTGTTCATCAACTCCGGCGCCGGGCTGACCGCCTCGCCGGGGTGGAGCGTGTACGCGGCCTCGAAGTTCGCCCTGACCGCACTGGCTGATTCGCTGCGCGCCGAGGAGCGCGGCATCCGGGTGACCTCGGTGCACCCGGGACGGGTCGCCACCGACATGCAGGCCGCGTTGCATCAGTTGGAGGGACGCGACTACGACCCCTCGAAGTACCTGCAGCCCGCAGCAGTCGCCGAGGTGGTGAAGGCGGTCGTCGACCTGGGGACGTCCGGCGTGGTGCCGAGCGTGCGAGTGACGCCCTAGCGGGCGCTACCGCTCGAAACCCAGCGCGGCCGCGAAGCCGAGCATGGCCACCCCGACCACCCCGTCGGTGATCCGAACACCACGACGGCTGTTCAGGAAGCCGCGCACCGAGCGCGCGGCGAAGATGACCACCACGAACCAGGCCATGCCCACGGTGACGTGCACCGCGGCCAGCAACGCGCCGGCTAGCGGCGGTGGATAGCCGGCCGGGAGGAACACCGGCAGCACGCTGAGGTAGAAGACCGCAATCTTGGGGTTGGACAGGTTCGTAACCAGGCCCTTGGTGAAGGACTGCGCCACCGAGGTGGTCGACACCTCGGGCTCGGCCTCCACACTCGGCCCCCGCCAGGCCTGACGCAGGTAGCCGACGGCCAGCCACACCAGGAAGGCGATGCCCGCCCAGCGCAGCGCAGCGAAAGCCAGCTGCGAAGCCACGAACAATGCCGCCACCCCGGCCGCGGCCGCCACACCCCAGGTGAGGGTGCCGAGGCAGATCCCGGTGGCCGCCGCGAACGCACCGGCCCGGCTGCCACGCAGCGCCTGTCGCAGCACGAAGATCGTGTCCAGTCCGGGCGTGATCGCCATCAGCGTGGCCAACACCCCGAAGCCGAGCAGCGACTGGGTCAACGTCATGCCCGGATGCTACGCGGCGAGAGGACGCATGGCTTCGACGAGCCCAACCCGCGGATCGGCACTCAACCAGCGGCGCTCAGATCCAGTCGAACTTGCGGAAGACCAGGTAGAGGCCGAGCGAACCGACCAGGATGGTGATCGCGCTCATCGCCAGCCCCAGGGGATCACCGAAGCCGGGGTAGGGAATGTTCTGGCCGAACCAGCCGGTGATCGCGGTGGGGACGGCGATGATGGCCGCCCAGCCGGCGAGCTTTTTCATGATCTCGTTGAGCCGGGCGTCCTGCAGGCTGAGGTTGGTCTCGAAGATGCTGGAGACCATGTCGCGCAGGCTCTCGGTCCATTCCGCCGCCCGAATGACGTGGTCGTAGAGGTCGTTGAAGTTGCCGTCCAGCTCTCTGGACAACTCGGTGGAGCGATCGTCGCGGAAGCGCATCACCGCGGTCACCACTTCGCGCATGGGCAGCACGACGCGGCGCAACTGCACCAGCGCCTTGCGTAGCCCGAACACGCGCTGCTGCACCTCCGAGGCCTTGCGCCGGGTGTCGAAGAGCAGATCCTCCAGGGCGTCGATCTCCTCATCCAGCGTGGTGATGGTGGCGAAGTGGCCGTCGACGATCTCGTCCAGCATCCCGTGCACCAGCGCCGCCACCCCGTGGGTGAGCAGGCCGTCCTCGTTCCACCGCTGGACGATCGGCGCGAAATCCACGGGCTCGCCGCTGCGGACGGTGATCAGCGCGCGCGGCAGGATGAACGCCGACACCCGCCCCAGACCAAGTGTCACTCCACCCTGCTCTGCCGGGCTGACCGCGGTGGCGTAACAGGTGAGGAAGGTGTGACCGGCATGCCGGGTCGCCTTGGGTCGCTCCATCGGGGCCACGGCGTCCTCGACCGCGAGCGGGTCGAACTGCAGCTCGTCGGCCAACTCGTCCAGCACCGACGGGTCGGGGTCGCCGAGGTCGAACCAGACCAGCACCTCGGGGCGAGCCAACCATTCGTCGAGTTCGGCGAGCGGAAAATCGCGGGCGACTTCGACCCCGTCACGCCAGGCGAGGCTGTGGGAGTTGTTCACCCCCACAGCATGCACCCACGCCCACTTCCGCAGCGGTATTACCGACGCACCTAGTGGCGACGGATTTGACCGAACAAAGCCGGAATCCCATCCCATCTACGGAATCTGTTCCCCAGATGGTGCCGCCACCGGCAATCACTCACTAGACTCCGCTGCGTTATCGCCTCAGACCTTGAGAGGAATCCCATGCCGATTAGCAAAGTGCTGGTAGCCAACCGCGGAGAGATCGCCGTCCGAGTGATCCGTGCCGCACGTGACGCCGGCATCGGCAGCGTAGCCATCTACGCCGACCCGGACGCGGATTCGCTGTTTGTGAAGCTCGCCGACGAGGCGTTCGCCCTGAACGGGATGACGCCGGCCGAGACCTACCTCGACGTCGCCAAGATCCTGGACATCGCCGAGCGCGCGGGCGCCGACGCCATCCACCCGGGCTACGGCTTCCTGGCCGAGAACGCGAGCTTCGCCCAGGCCGTCCTGGACGCCGGCCTGATCTGGATCGGCCCGCCGCCGGCCGCCATCGACGCCCTCGGCGACAAGGTCAAGGCCCGCCACATCGCTCAGAAGGTCGGTGCCCCGCTGGTGCCGGGCACCCCCGACCCGGTCGCTGACGCCGACGAGGTCGTGGCTTTCGCCACCGAGCACGGTCTGCCGATCGCCATCAAGGCTGCCTTCGGTGGTGGCGGGCGTGGCCTGAAGGTCGCCCGCACCCTGGAGGAAGTGCCCGAGCTGTTCGAGTCGGCCACCCGCGAGGCGGTCACCGCTTTCGGTCGCGGCGAGTGCTTCGTGGAGCGCTACCTCGATCGTCCGCGTCACGTCGAGACCCAGTGCCTGGCCGACGCCCACGGCAACGTCGTGGTGGTCTCCACCCGCGACTGCTCGCTGCAGCGCCGCCACCAGAAGCTGGTCGAGGAGGCCCCCGCACCCTTCGTCACCGAAGACCAGCGGGAACGCCTCTACGCCGCCAGCAAGGCGATCCTGAAGGAGGCCGGCTACATCGGTGCCGGCACCTGCGAGTTCCTGATCGGCCAGGACGGCACCATCTCCTTCCTGGAGGTCAACACCCGTCTGCAGGTGGAACACCCGGTGTCGGAAGAGGTCACCGGCCTCGACCTGGTGCGCCAGATGTTCCGGATCGCCGAAGGCGAGGAGCTCGGCTTCGAGGACCCGGAGATCCGTGGCCACTCGATCGAGTTCCGGATCAATGCCGAGGACGCCGGCCGCAACTTCATGCCGGCTCCGGGCACGGTGACCGCCTGGCACGCCCCCACCGGCCCGGGCGTCCGGGTGGACGAGGGCTACCTGACCGGCATGGCCGTCCCGGGCTCGTTCGACTCGCTGGTGGCAAAGGTGATCGTCACCGGTGCTGACCGTCCGCAGGCGATCGCTCGGGCCAAGCGCGCCCTGGCCGAGACCGTCCTGGAGGGTATGCCGTCGGTGATCCCGTTCCACAAGGCGGTGCTGTCCGAGCCGGACTTCGCCGCCGCCGACGGCGACTTCAAGGTGCACACCCGCTGGATCGAGACCGAGTTCAACAACACCGTGGAGCCCTACACCGGCACCATGGGTGAGTCCGATCCGGTCGAGGCCACCACCTACGTGGTCGAGGTCAATGGCCGTCGGGTCGAGGTGAAGCTGCCGAACACCTTGTCGGCTCCGATGGCCAAGGCCGCCACGGCGCAGCGTCCGACCCGCCGCAGCACCGGTGGCGCGAAGGCCAAGGCCGCCTCCACCAACACCCTCGAGGCGCCGATGCAGGGCACCATCGTCAAGGTCGCCGTGGTCGAGGGTGACGAGGTCAACGAGGGCGATCTGATCGTGGTGCTGGAAGCCATGAAGATGGAGCAGCCGATCAACGCGCACCGCGCCGGCGTGATCACGTCCCTGTCGGCCAAGGCCGGCGAGACCGTCACTTCGGGCCAGGCTCTGTGCGAGATCGTCGACCCCGCCTGATATAGCCGCGAACCCGCCGCTCCGGACGACCCGGGGCGGCGGGTTCTGCACTTTCTGGGGGTTTCGACACGGTCGCTTCGCGAGCTGCTCCATCAACGACGGGGGTGAAGACCGCTGGTTGAGCAGCGGCGCAGCCGCGTCGAAACCCGGGCGTAGAGCCCCTGGAAACCTGTGCGACCTCAGTAGGTGAGGTCGGAGTTGCCGCGCAACTGCCGCGCCGCCTCGGCAATCGAGCCGGACAGGGACGGGTACACGGTGAAGGTCTCCACCAGCTGATCGACGGTCAGCTTCTGTCGGACGGCGATCGCCAGCGGATGAATCAGCTCCGAAGCCGACGGGGCCACCACCACGGCACCGATGATGATGCCGGTCGTGGGCAGGGCGAACAGCTTCACGAAGCCATGATCGAGAGCCTGCATCTTGGCCCGGGCGTTGCCGGCCAGCGGCAGCATCACGGTGGCCACGTTCAGGTTCCCACCGGCCACCTCGACCTCGCTGATCCCCACCGTGGCGATCTCGGGCGAGGTGAACACGTTCGCCGACACGGTGCGCA
Source organism: uncultured Propionibacteriaceae bacterium (assembly GCA_964559815.1). Classification (GTDB taxonomy): domain Bacteria; phylum Actinomycetota; class Actinomycetes; order Propionibacteriales; family Propionibacteriaceae; genus Propionicimonas. The sequence goes on along the minus strand of CAZLJN010000072.1, from coordinate 1,002 downwards.
GATCCAGCGGGCTCACCGAATCGCCGAGGGCGTGCCACATCGCGATCCGGCCCTGCATCGCGGCCACGCTGGCCAGCGCGTTCACCCCGGTGCAGTCGCCGGCGGCGTAGACCCCGCGGGCGGTGGTGCGGGAGACCCGGTCGACCATGATGTGGCCGGACTCGGTCAGCTCCACTCCGGCTTCCCGCAGGCCGATGTCGGCGGTGTTGGGGATCGCGCCGACGGCCATCAGGCAGTGGGAGCCGACCACTTCGGCACCGTCGGCCAGGGTGACCACCACCTGCTCGCCACGCACCTCGGCGCCGACCGCCCGCGAGCGGCTGAGCACAGTCATGCCACTGGACTCGAAGACCTGCTGGATCACATCGGCGGCATCGCCGTCCTGCCCGGGCAGCACTTTGTCGCGGGACGAGATCAGGGTCACCTTCACCCCCAGAGCGGTGTACGCGCTGGCGAACTCCGCACCGGTGACGCCGGAGCCGACCACGATCAGGTGTTCGGGGATCTCGGTCAGGTTGTAGATCTGGGCCCAGTTGAAGATCCGCACCCCGTCGGGCTGGGCGGCCTCGAGTTCGCGCGGGTGGGCGCCGGTAGCGACCAGGATGATGTCGGCGTTGAGCCGCTGCTGCCCATCGGCGGTCTCGGCGATCACGGCCCGGGTGCCGTCCAGGCGTCCGGTGCCGTTGATGATCTGGACGCCGACGTCGGCCAGGCGGGCACTGATGTCGTCGGACTGCGCCTTGGCCAGCGCCATGATCCGGGCGTTCACCTTGGCCATGTCGACCCGGACGGCCTCCCACAGCCGGCAATGCTCTGACGTCAGTCGCAGCCCGACCTCCTCGGCCTTGCTGATCTTGGTCATCACCTCGGCGGCGGCGATCAGCGTCTTGGACGGCACCACGTCGGTCAGGACGGCCGAGCCGCCCAACCCGCGCCGCTCGATCAACGTCACATCTCCACCCAGCTGGCGAGCGACCAGAGCCGCCTCGTACCCGCCGGGAC
>CAZLJN010000071.1:0-9476 GCA_964559815.1 uncultured Propionibacteriaceae bacterium | reverse complement strand
CTCCGAAGCCCTTGAAGTACCAGGCCATGTGCTTGCGCAGATCGGTCAGACCGTGCTTTTCGCCGTACAACTCGGCGAGCAGCTCCGCGTGCCGACGAACCATCGCGCCGACCTCCCCCAGGCTCGGCAGCCGCCGCTGCGTGCTCCCGGTGAACGCGGCGGCCAGGTCGGCGAACAGCCACGGACGCCCCAGGCACCCGCGTCCGATCACCACCCCGGCGCAGTTGGTCTGAGCGGCCATCCGGACGGCGTCCGGCGCCTCCCAGATATCGCCATTGCCCAGCACGGGAATGTCGACCAGTTCGGCCAGTTCGGCGATGGGCTCCCAATCGGCCTGGCCGGAATAGGCCTGCTGCACCGTGCGGCCATGCAGGGCGATCGCGGCACATCCGGCGTCCTGGGCGATCACGGCGGCGTCCCGATAGGTCAGGTGTGCAGCATCAATGCCCAGGCGCGTCTTCATAGTGACCGGGACGCCATAGCGGTCGGCGGCGACCACGGTGGCCCGCAGGATCTCGGCCAGCCGGTCCCGCTTCCACGGCAGGACGCCGCCGCCACCGCGGCGGGTGACCTTGGGCACCGGGCATCCGAAGTTCAAGTCGACGTGATTGACCCCGAACTCGTTGCACAGGATCTCTGTGGCCTTGGCCATCACCGCGGCGTCCACTCCGTACAACTGCACCGAGCGGACGGTCTCACCCGGGTCAAAACGCAGCATGTCGAAGGTCTTCGGGATGCGTTCGGCCACGCCGCGGGAGGTGATCATCTCCGAGACGTACAGCCCGGGCGCCGCACCCCCGTCCGGGAGCACGGAGGCGGCCTGCTCGCGGCACAGCTGACGGTAGGCGGCATTCGTGATGCCGGCCATGGGCGCGAGCACCACCGGAATCCCCAAGGTGACCGTGCCACCGCTGGGCGCCTGCAAACGCAACCCGTCCTGCACCTGAACCTCCTGCTCAACCGAAGGAACAGTCTACGTACCCATCCGCATCTGCTTCCGCCGCCCGATGCCCCGGCCTACTCTGATGACGTGCTCGAGCATCGGCGGGTGATGGCCGCAATGGCGGCAATGCCGCGGAAGGGTTTCCTTCCGCCTGAGGTTCGCGCCCAGGCGGACCGCGACGAACCGCTGCCGATCGGCTATGGCGCCACCAACTCCCAGCCGTGGACGGTGCAGTTCATGCTGGAGCTGCTGCACGTCGAAGACGGCAACACGGTGCTCGACGTAGGCGCCGGCTCGGGCTGGACGACCGCCCTGCTCGCCCACCTGACCGGACGCACCGGCACGGTGGTCGGGGTGGAGATCGTCCCCGAACTCGTCGCGCAGGGCCGAGCGAACCTGCCCGCCGAACTGCCGTGGGCGCGCATCGAGCAGGCCGATCCGCACATCCTCGGACACCCGGCCGGCGGGCCCTACGACCGGATCCTGGTCTCCGCCGATGCCGGAGTGATCCCCGCCGAGCTGGAGCACCAACTGTCCATCGGCGGACGCATGGTGGTGCCGGCCGACGCCGTGTTGTGGGTCATCGACCGGGACCGCGACGACTTTCACCGCGAGCCGGTGTTCGGCTACCGCTTCGGCTTCGTGCCGCTCGTGCAGCCCTCGCCGCGTCAGAACTCGGCTCAGCAGCCGGGCAGGCGCGCAGCCAAGTAGGACGGCAACTGGTCGAGGGAGACCCGCTCCTGGCTCATCGTGTCGCGCTCGCGCACGGTGACGGCCTGGTCCTGCAGGGTGTCGAAGTCGACGGTCACGCAGTACGGCGTGCCGATCTCGTCCTGGCGGCGGTAGCGGCGTCCGATCGCCTGGGCGTCGTCGAACTCGACGTTCCAGTAGGTGCGCAGGGTGGCAGCCAGGTCGCGGGCGACCGGGGAGAGGTCGGCGTTCCGCGACAACGGCAGCACCGCCACCTTCACCGGCGACAGCCGCGGATCGAGCTTCAGCACCGTGCGGACGTCCACCCCACCCTTGGTGTTGGGCGCCTCGTCCTCGGTGTAGGACTCCACCAGGAAGGCCATCAGCGAGCGGGTCAGGCCGGCGGCCGGCTCGATCACGTACGGCAGGTAGCGCTCGCCGGTGGCCTGCTCGAAGACGGTGAGGTCGACCCCGGAGTGCTTCGAATGCGTGCCCAGGTCGAAGTCGGTGCGGTTGGCGACGCCTTCGAGTTCACCCCAGCCGTCACCGCCGGTGAAGCCGAAGTTGTACTCGATGTCGACGGTGCGCTTGGAGTAGTGCGACAGCTTCTCCTTCGGGTGTTCGTACAGCCGCAGGTTGTCGGGGTTGATGCCCAGGTCGACGTACCACTGCTTGCGGGCGTCGATCCAGTGCTGGTGCCACTCCTCGTCGGTGCCCGGCTTGACGAAGAACTCCATCTCCATCTGCTCGAACTCGCGGGTGCGGAAGATGAAGTTGCCCGGGGTGATCTCGTTGCGGAAGCTCTTGCCCACCTGGCCGATGCCGAAGGGGATCTTCTGCCGGGAGGTGTTCTCGACATTCTTGAAGTTCACGAAGATGCCCTGGGCGGTTTCGGGACGCAGGTAGTGCAGGCCCGACTCGTCCTCGATCACGCCGAGGTAGGTCTTCAGCATCATGTTGAAGTCGCGGGGCTCGGTCCACTGGCCCAGGTTGCCGCATTCGGGGCAGTTGATCTCGGCCATCGATTCGGGCGCGCGGCCCTTCTTGAACTCGAAGGCTTCTTCGAGCTGGTCGGAGCGGAAGCGCTTGTGGCACTTCAGGCACTCGGTCAGAGGGTCGGAGAAGACCCCGACGTGGCCGGACGCCACCCACACCTGCCGCGGCAGGATGATCGAGGAATCCAGGCCGACGACGTCGTCGCGACCCTGGACGACCGAACGCCACCACTGGCGCTTGATGTTCTCTTTGAGTTCGACGCCGTAGGGGCCGTAATCCCAGGCCGCCCTGGTGCCACCGTAGATCTCACCACAGGGGTACACGAACCCCCGGCGCTTGGTCAGACTGATCACATTTTCCAGGCGGGTGGCCATGGGGTACTCCCTCGTCGTCGCGACATGCTGCCCGGCTGGCAGCCCGCCTAGCCTACCCGTGGAACGTTGTCGCCGACCTCATCTGGGCGATCGTAGGCACTGGGTTCGTCGATGGCCTGGGACAGCAGCGGAATCAGCGCCAGTTTGGCCGGCGTGCCGTTGAACGCGCGCCGATAGTCGCCCACCTGTTCCCAGCGGGTGACGATCGCCCACAAGTCGGGCTCGTCGAGGTTGCGGACCAATTCGGCGCCAAGGCATCCGGCACTGGCGGCGAACTGGGCGACGGCGACCTCGGCGTCGGCCGTGAACTGCGCCTGGCCGGCTTGACCCACTCGGAATCTGCTGATCGCGATCACCTGGTCAGCGTACTGGTTTGCACACAGCCACTCCTTTAGTGATAATGGTTCTCATGAAGATGAAGCGAGGAACCATGCTGGTCGCCGGCGTCGCGGCCGCCGTCCTGTCCGTCACCGGTTGCACCACCCCCACGGGCACCACGACCAACCCCACCGCCAAGATGAACGTCACCGTGGCGGCCTACCCACTGCAGTTCCTCGCCGAACGCATCGTCGGTGACGTAGGCACCGTGTCCAACCTCACCCCGCCCGGCACCGAACCCCACGACCTCGAACTCACCGCTCGTCAGGTCGCCGACATGTCCGCAGCGGACGCCGTGGTCTACATCGAGGGCTTCCAGGCCGCCGTGGACGAGGCAGTCAAGACCACCAGCCCGAAGGCCGCCATCAACGCCGCCGCCGGGCTCAGCCTGCTCACTGCCGGCGAGGACGGCGCCGACGGTGGCGGCGAGCTCCCGGCCACCGCGATCGATCCCCACGTCTGGCTGTCGCCGGCCAACATGGTGTCGATGGCCCAGAACATCAGCGGCGCCCTCAGTGCGGCCCGGCCTGATCTGGCCGCCACCCTGAGCGCCAACACCAGCAGCCTGGTCGCCGACCTCAAGGCGCTTGATCAGAGCTACCGCACCGGCCTGGCATCCTGCGCGCGCACCCAGTTCATCACCAGCCACGCCGCCTTCGGCTACCTGGCGAACGAATACGGCCTCACTCAGATCCCCATCGCAGGGCTCGACCCGACCACCGAGCCGACCGCGGCCCGGATCGCCGCAGTCCAGAAGCTGGCTAAGCAATACGGCGTCACCACCATCTTCTTCGAGACGCTGACCTCTGATGCAGTAGCGAAGTCCATCGCCGGCGATCTGCACCTGCAGTCAGCAGTTCTTGACCCCATCGAGGGAATCACCGAGAGCTCGGCCGGAACCAACTACGTTGAGGTCATGCAGTCCAATCTCGCTGCCCTCCAGAAAGCCAATCAATGCAAGTAAGTTCCTCCGACCCGGTGATTCGAACCGAATCTCTCCTGGTCGAACTCGGCGGGCTCCCCATCCTGCGTGATGTCTCCATCGAGATCGGACGCGGCGAACTCACCGCCCTGATGGGCGGCAACGGCTCGGGTAAGACCACCTTGGTCCGCACCCTGCTCGGCTTGATCCCCCATCAGGGGGGTCAAGTCGAGCTGTTCGGCATCAGTGATCGCGACTTCCGCGACTGGCACCGGGTGGGCTACGTACCCCAACGCGGCACGGTCAGCATCAAGCAGGCCACGGTGGCCGAAGTGGTCGCCACCGGCCGACTCAGCCTGCGACGTCCGTTCGCGCCGGCGGGCAAGACCGACCGTCAACGCGTCAGCCAAGCCCTGGAACAGGTACACCTCGCCGACCGGGCCCACCGCCCGTTCACCCAGCTCTCGGGTGGACAGCAGCAGCGGGTGGCGATCGCCCGCGCCCTGGTCGGCGACGCCGAACTGCTGGTCCTCGACGAGCCCTTCGCCGGCGTCGACCTGGGCGTCCAGGACAGCCTCGCCACCCTGATCGGAGAGCTCAACGCCGCCGGCACCACCGTGCTGGTCGTGCTGCACGAGACCGGCGCCCTGACCCCACTGCTCAACAACGCGATCGTGCTCCGCGAAGGCCGGGTCATCCACGTCGGCACCCCGCCGACCGAGCCGGACCACTACCACGAGCGGGACGAACGGGCTGAAGACCGGCTCCTGCGTGGCCTGATCGGAGAGTCGCACTGATGGACGTCTTCACCCTGGCATTCATGCAGCGGGCCTTGATCGCTGCCCTCCTGGCCGGCCTCACATCCCCGGCCATCGGCGCCTACATCGTGCAGCGCCGCCTCAGCCTCCTCGGCGATGGCCTCGGCCACGTAGCCATCGCCGGGGTGGGTCTCGCGCTGGCCACAGGCACCGCCCCCCTGCCGATGGCGGTGGCGGTCGCCGTGGTGGGCGCGGTGATCATCGAACTGCTGCGGCAGTCCGGCCGGGCCAGCGCCGACGTCGCCATGGCCATCCTCTTCTACGGCGGCCTGGCCACCGGCGTCCTGCTGGCCGGAGTGGTCGGCCAAGGCACCGGGATGCTGGGCAACTATCTGTTCGGCTCCCTGCTCACCATCACCGAGGCCGACCTGTGGCTGATCGGCGGGTTGGCCGCCCTGGTCGGCACCGCCGCGATCGGGCTCATGCCCCAGCTGTTCGCAGTGTGCACCGATGAGGACTTCGCCAAGACCATCGGCCTGCCGGTGCGGTTCTACAACCTGCTGATCGTGGTACTGGCTGCCATCACCGTCACTGTCTCGATGCGGACCGTCGGCCTGCTGATGGTGAGCGCGCTGATGGTGGTGCCGGTGGCCGCGGCCAACAATGCGCTGACCGGCTTCCGGGCGTCCTTCGTCGCCGCGATCGGCCTCGGTGTCACCGCGGCCGTCAGCGGAGTGATCGGCTCGTTCTACCTCAATGCTCCCCCGGGGTCGCTGATCGTAGTGATCGCGATCGCCCTGTTCGTGCTCAGCCTGCCGCTGGCAGGCTTGCGGCAACGCCAACGCAGCACCATGCCAGTGATCGAGATCACCGATCCGACGCCGCTGCCGCACCAGGAGACCGACCTGCACGCCGATCACCGACACGGACCCGATTGCGGCCACCGTGCGGTGGTTCACGGCGATCACACCGATTACCTCCACAATGGTCACCGGCATGCCCCGCACGGAGATCACTATGACGAGCACTGACACGACCGCTGGGCCGCGGCGCACCCGGCAGCGGGCCGCGGTCAGCGCGGCCATGGGTCGCAACGGCGAGTTCCGCACCGCCCAGGAGATTCACGCCGCGCTGCGCGACGGCGGTGAGGAGATCGGCTTGGCCACGGTCTATCGGACGCTGGCCCAGTTGGCCGAGGCCGGGGAGATCGACTGCATCCGCACCCCGGACGGCCAGGCGGCCTACCGACGGTGTTCGTCCGGCCATCACCACCACCTGATCTGCCGCAACTGCGGACGGACGGTGGAGATATCCCCACCCGCCTTCGAAGCGTGGGCCGATCAGATCGCCGCGGAGAACGGCTTCACCCAGATCGACCACGAACTGGAGCTCTTCGGACGCTGCGCCACCTGCAGCTAGACAGCAACGAGGGGTCCAGCCCGCCAGCTGAACCCCTCGCCTGTGACCTCTGCTACCTCAGCTCATCGGTATTGCTGAGCCCGGCGCCCTCATGCTTGACGGCCTCGGCCTCAGCGACCGCGCCCGGCAGCGGTGCGCTGCGCGAGAAGGTCCGCTGAATCAAGCCGATGATGCTCGGCTTGCCTTGCTTCTTACTCACCACGTCGAAGGCCACTGCACCCAGCAGCACCAGACCCTTGATCACCTGGATGAAGTTCTGGTCGACGCTCATGTTGGCCAGGCCGAGGTTGAGCACACCCATCACCAGACCACCGACGATCGAGCCGATCACCGTACCGATACCGCCGGCGACCGCCGCGCCACCGATGAACACAGCGGCGATGGCGTCCAGCTCGAAGCCGGTGCCGTCCTTGGGGTTGGCTGCGTTCAGGTAGGCGGTGTAGACCATGCCGGCCACACCGGCCAGCATCGACATGTTCACCATCAGCAGGAAGTCGACCATGGTGGTGTTCACACCGGTCAGCCGGGCGGCGTTGCGGTTGCCACCGACGGCGTAGATGTGACGACCGAACACGGTCTTGCGGGTGACGAAGCTGTAGATGCCCACCAGAGCGAACAGGATCAGAGCCACCACCGGCACGCCACGGTAGGAAGCCAGCAGCATGCCGGCCACGATGATGATCGTGCCCAACAGCACCACTTTGAGCACCGAGCGCACCATCGGCGGCATCACCATGTTGTGCTTCTTCAGCGCGGCGCGGTTGGCGATCTCCGCCCAGACCACCGCAGCGACGGCCAGCACCGTGAACAGCAGGGTCAGGTTGTGGTAGTTGGTATTCGGCCCCACCGCCGGCAAGTAGCCGTTGGCGATCGCCTGGAAGGTGTCGGGGACGGTGATCGACTCAGCGTTCAGGATCATCAGGTCCAGGCCGCGGAACAGCAGCATGCCGGCCAGGGTGACGATGAATGCCGGGATACCGACGATGGCCACCCAGAAGCCTTGCCACATGCCCACCAGGACACCCATCACGATGCCCAGCAGAATGGCCACCCACCAGGGGAAACCCCAACTCTTCATCGACAGCGCGACCACTGCGCCGACGAAGGCGCACACCGAGCCCACCGACAGGTCGATGTGGCCGGCGATGATCACCATGACCATGCCGATCGCCAGGATCAGCACGTAAGAGTTCTGCACCAGCAACAAGGTGATGTTGCGCGGAGTCAGGAACAGCCCGTCGGTCTGGATGGTGAAGAACGCCATCAGCAGGAACAGCGCGATGATCATGCCGTACTGGCGGAAGTTGCCGCCAAGAATGGCCTTCAGTCCCTTCTCGGCCGGTGGTGCCGTGACTTCGGGGACGGCCGTCGTGGTGTCAGCCATGGTCAGTTTGCCTTTCGTTGAGTCATGTAGCGCATGAGGATCTCCTGGTCGGCTTCATCGCGCGCCACATTGGCGGTGATGACACCCGCGCTCAGGGTGTAGATCCGGTCGCAGATGCCCAGCAGTTCGGGCAACTCCGACGAAATGACCAGCACGCCCTTACCGGCGTCGGCCATCTGATTGATCAGTTCGTAGATCTCGTACTTGGCGCCCACGTCGATACCGCGAGTCGGTTCGTCCAAGATCAACACCTCGGGCTCGGTGAACAGCCACTTGCCCAACACGACCTTCTGCTGGTTACCACCGGAGAGCTTGTTCACTCCCTCCTCGATGGTCGGGGCCTTGATCCGCATCGCCTTGCGATACCGCTCGGCCGCGGTGATCTCCTCGCGGTCGTCCACCACGCCGAACTTCTCGATCTTGTGCAGCCCGGCCGAGGTGATCGACTCACGGATGGTGTCGAGCAGGTTGAGCCCCAGTGACTTGCGATCCTCGGTGACGTAGGCCAGCCCGGCGGCGATCGCCTGGCCGACGTTACGGGTGTGGACCTCGCTGCCATGCAGGAACAGCTGTCCGCTCACCTTGGAGCCGTAGCTCTGGCCGAACACGCTGCGGGCGAACTCGGTACGTCCGGCGCCCATCAGGCCGGCCAGTCCGACGATCTCGCCCCGACGCACTTCCAGACTGGCGCCCTTGACCACCAGTCGCTGGCTGTCGTCGGGGTGGGCCACGGTCCAGTCTCGAATCTCCATCAGCTTCTCGCCGATCACCGGGGTGTGCAGCGGATAGCGGTGCTCGAGGTCACGTCCGACCATGCCGCGGATGATCCGGTCCTCATTGGCGCCGTCGGTGGCGACGTCGAGGGTCTCGATGGTCTGACCGTCACGGATGATCGTGATCGAATCCGAAATCGCCTCGATCTCGTTCAGCTTGTGGCTGATCATGATGCAGGTGATGCCCTTGGCCCGCAGTTCCTTCAGCAGGCCCAGCAGGTGCTGGGAGTCAGCATCGTTGAGCGCCGCGGTCGGCTCATCCAGGATGAGCAGCTTGACGTCCTTGCCCAGCGCCTTGGCGATCTCGACCAGCTGCTGCTTGCCGATGCCGATGTTCTTGATCTGGACGTCGGGGTCTTCTTTGAGCCCGACGTGGGCCAGTAGTTCACGCGCCTGTGCGTTCGCGAGATTCCAATCGATCACCCCACGCTTGGCCCGTTCGTTGCCGAGGTACATGTTCTCGGTGATGGTGAGCTCGGGGATCAACGCGAGCTCTTGGTGAATGATCGCGATCCCAGCCTGCTCGCTCTCTCGGATCGTCTTGAACTTCACTTCGGCGCCGTCGAAGTAGATGTCGCCGTCATAGGTGCCGTGAGGGTAGACCCCGGAGAGCACCTTCATCAGCGTCGACTTGCCCGCGCCGTTCTCCCCGCAGATGCTGTGGATCTCGCCACGCTTCACTTCGAGGTTGACGTTGGACAGGGCTTTGACACCGGGGAATTCCTTGGTGATGCCCCGCATCGACAAGATCGTGTCGGACACTCGCGTTCCTCTGTCTGTGTGCTGAGTCGGCTACCGCTTCGCCGACCGGTTGCGCTGGGGGCGGGGCGGGTATGCCC
>CAZLJN010000070.1:0-9500 GCA_964559815.1 uncultured Propionibacteriaceae bacterium | reverse complement strand
AGACATGTGTCCTGTATGTCCTGAGCCAGGACACTGTCGCCCCGACCGTGTGATGAGTCGGGACATGTGTCTCAGCTGAGTCGAGACATAGGTCGCAGTGTTGAAGGGTCCCTGGCCATCGGCCAGGGGCCTTTTGCGTGTTTGGCCAGTAGTTGCGGTCGGGGTTGATGGTGTGGGGGGCCAGGATCTCGCCGGTGTCCAGGGCGATGGTGGTGACGGTGGTGTCGTCGGCTATCGCTAGGACGCGGGTTCCGCGGTGGGTGGCGGCGATGTGGAGGTGGTGAAGTCGGCCGGCTCTGCGCAGGGTGATGCGTCGGTTTTTATCGATGCGGTCGTAGCGGATGGGACTGCTGCACCTTTCGGTGACAGGTTGGGTTAGGCGGCCTGAGTGGCCGGTGTGGTCATGATGGTCTCGTATTCGATGGGGTCAATCGGCCGAGGCTGGTTTGGCGGCATCAGTCGGCGGTTTGGGGGTTGGCTCGGAATCCGCAAGGCCGCGCCGCGTCTGCTGGAGCGTCTGACTCCCCGAGACGGCGTGAGGCCATGCCACACCGACACGAGTTGCACCAGCGCCCAGCTGTCCGGAGTGCAACCATTGGGTGTGCGCCCGACAGGACCTGAAGTTCCGGATGGATGTCCTTACGACATCCTTGAGCAGCTCGGCGAAGGCGGTATGGCCATTGTGTATCGGGCCCGGCACAAGAGCGGTGGCCCGGAGGTGGCGCTGAAGCTCGCACGCCCGATAGCTGAGGATGGCGAGGCCAGACTTCACCGGGAGGTCTCCGTCCAGTCCCAGCTGAATCACCCAGGCATCATGCCGATCCTTGACCACAGCAGTGACGGGCAGGAGTCGTGGTTCACGATGCCTGTAGCCGACGGGTCCATCAAGAAGCTGTGGCAGCGACAGATCAACGAAGTCCGACCCGTCGTAGAGCAGGCCGCGCAAGCCCTCGCGTTTGCGCATGACGCCGGCTTCGTGCACCGTGACGTGAGCCCAGGCAACTTACTCCGGATGAACGGCAGCCAGTGGGTAGTAGCTGACTGGGGCTTGGTCCGGCGGCCTCTGGGCCAGACCACCCAGTTGCTGACCGCGACGGGAAGGTGGGGCACCGCTGGGTATGCGGCCCCCGAGCTTCAATCAGTATCCCCGCATGAGGCCACGCCAGCTGCTGACGTGTACAGCCTCGGTCGCCTGGCTGCATGGATGCTCACGGGGTCCGACCCTCAACCGAACGTGGACCTGCTTCCTGCTGGCCCTTGGCGTGGAGTGATCGCGGAGGCAACGCGCAGCGATCCGCATCGGCGAATCCAGTCGATGGTGGCACTTCTTGGGCGCATGGAGCAGCTTCTCAACCACGCGGCTTCGACAGATGTCGATCGCGCCGAATCCCAGCTCGCGGCGGACGATTGGGCGCCGGAGGCCGAGAGCTCAGTGTGGACAATCATCACGCAACAGGTAGGCGACCCGGCGTTTCTCATCGACGTTGTCGCTCAGATCCGAGGCAACTCTGTCTCGTCATGGGCTCGCGAGGAGCCCGCGGTCGCTGCTGTCGTGGCCATGGCGATGTGCCAGCACGTGGTCTCTATCGATTGGGGCAGGAGGGATTTCCAGTGGGCGAATCAACCATTGAGGTGGGCTCTCGCTGCCGCGCTGGGCGTGGCGGCCTCCGGCGAGTTCGGTCACGTCGAGGACATCGCGACGGAACTCTTCATTGCTAGTGAGCGCTGGGATCGGTGGGATGCGAGTCGTGAAGTCGGGCGATGGCGTGGCAGCGCTCGGGGCGAGACTGCAGAAGCACTTGCAAGAGCGCTTCGGCGCGCTGGCGCTGGCCCGTACCTTGCGCGCAATGTCGAGCTCTCGCATGCGAGCCGGGCGGTCGCCAGAGAATTGCCCGGGACTCCATGACCACTCCCTAGCCACTCGAGACTTGTGAAGGGTCGCCAGGTGCTTGAGGCCCGGGGGTCGGGATTGGGTCGACACGGGCGCGAGTTGGCTCGGGTGACGTCTCTTGCGCTGGCGAGCCGGTCGGTGGAGGAGCGGGCTTCGTGGCTGCGAGGCAGAAGTCGTCGTTGATCTTGATGACCAACGCGATGATCAGCCTCAGCGCCGTGAGGTAGGCGTGGAAGTGGCTATCCTCGCCGTCTGCGTTGGCTTGCGACCCGTGGAGGTACTTGTTTCGCAGTTCGGGACCGTTGCTGAAGTCGACCTTGTTGAGGAAGTAGTTGAAGTACTTCGCCTCGTCTTCCGTGAGCAGCGACGACTGCCTCGTCAGCCATCCCTGGGACACCATGGCACCCGCTTCAACGCGTCCTGCAGTCGAGAGGTGGTAGTAGCTCACCGCCTGGGTCGTGAAAAGTGACTTGAGGATGCCAAACCGCTCAGGATCTGCGAACCGCACTCTTGTACCTGTGTCTGCAAGCACGTCCAGCTCGATCAGTCGGTTGATCGCGGGCTTCTGGTACTCGTGGAAGTCGCCATATGCGACTTCGTTTTCGATAAGGAGTCGGGCAGCATTTTCAGCGCTCAGCTCATCGTTGATGTAGGCCAGCGTGGACTGATCCGAGAACAGTGCGTCGAGGACGCCAGCGATCTCCCCGGCGGAGCTTGGGTAGAGGTACTTCCCGTCAAGGAGACTCGGCACCTCCTTGTAGCGGACCGGGTCTGACGTAATGGCATGGAGGTCTCGATCGAGCTCGCCGTTCTCAACGAACAGGCTGAACTGGGCTGTCACGCTTTCCAGTTCGACAAAGAGATGTCTCACCCTCTGCAGGTACGACGACTGGCGGTCTGAAGGGGCAAACGAGAAGTTTCCAGCGCCGAACTCCTGGACCAGGTACTCCTCAAAGAACCAGGAGATAACCTCTTCGAGGTCGATGTTCTTGGACTTCAGGTAGTGGTGGTACAGCCGTGTCTGGAGGAGGGTGCTCAGGTCGATCGAGCGGAATGCGGCGCCGGTCTGGTAGTCAGTCTTGCCTGTCGTGGTCATAACGCGTTCGAGCACACCCAACTGCGCCGGGTAGGAAGGGAGCGTCAGTAGGACCTGACGGTCAGCGAACTCGAAGAGGTGCTGGAAGTTGTTAAGAATGCTGGGGTTGTCGACGGTCTCCTCCAGCCATCGACCGCTGTAGCTGAACCGGACGACCATCCCGTCTGAATCGTCCATATCGCAATTCAGGGGCTCGTCTTGGGCGTCTGCGATCAGGACTTCACAGCCCGTCCGGAAGCCCGCGTTCTCCTCGAAGAACTTCTGCGTCATCTCGCGGTTGCGTCGCTTGGCGCGAAGCTTCAGCTTCGCGTCAACGCCGGTCTCCTGGCTGACTGGGGCGGTCTCAATCAGCCCGACGTAGTTGGGGTTGGCCTCGCCGCTATCGATGTAGCTCTCCATCAACTGGCGCATGTCCGCCGGTGTCAGGCTCGTCGGGAGATAGATCTCTCGCCCGGGTTCTTTCTGCATGTGTTTGCGGATCAGGTGCTCCGCGTTGCGAGGAGCGGCGAGCATCCGCTCTCTGATCTCATTGCCGTAGGCGTCCACCAGCTTCTTGTTCGCGAGCAGTGTGCCGAGCCGGACACCTGCTTCGGCGAGCGTGGGCAGCATGACCTCAGCGGAGCATCGTTGAAACGCTTTGTGCCGCCCAAGCAGGTCGAGCAGATCGGCGTGGTAGCTGAAGCTAACGTCCACGATCAATGTTGGACAGTTCGTGTCGTTCATGGCGGAGAAGAATCTCCCCACGGCACTACGTATTTGGGGGATGCGAGCGATGGCTTGCGTGCGCTGGTCAGCGCCGAAGGAGTGTGGCAGCAAGCCGTTCTCGAGATACTGCTGAACGTTGTGCAACTCGATGACATCGGTAGCGTTGGTCTGCAGCTTCGAGGCGTCGAACTGCTCAACGAGTGCCCCTACCCGATCCAGGTACCAGGCCGTGGCCAGATCCTGCCTGCCAAAGAAGCGTACTCGCCGCGAGGCGGCGCTCTCATCGCTCACCCGACCCCCACTCCTAGTTCTCGTGCTGTGCCACACAGGGTCATCTTGGCGCACCGGTCCGACACAAAATTGGGCGGGCACGGTTGGCCCGCGAGGGAGTCCACGCCAGTGGCCTCTGCCCCAAGCTGGCGAATGAAGCGTGGGCTCACCCAAACCCGTTCCAACGCCGGTCAGACGCATCGAAGCGTGGGCGCGGGCCCGTAGGCGCGGTATTCGGCATGTGAGTGAACAAGTGACGCGCGTGCTGACCTGGCAAAGAGGCCGGCTGGGTCTCGGCAAGGGCGACGGGCTCACATGCTGGAATCTCTGCCCCAGATAAGCCCCAACTGACGGTTGAGATCGTCGCGCCTTGCCTATAACACTTAGTCAAGAGCTAGTTCAGCACGCCCATCCCTCCGGTTCGAGTCCTGTCGCCCTGGCCGCGTGATGAGTCGGGACATGTGTCTCAGGTGAGTCGAGACATAGGTCTCAGTGCTGAAGGGCCCTTGGCTATCGGCCAGGGGCCCTGTGTGTTTGGCCAGGGCTTCTCCGGTGAGGCGCCTAAAGCGAATGCGGCCGAAATGTGCGGCGGCTTTCATATGTGAAGTACGGCGAGGCGCCCGGCATCGTGAGCATGACGCTCTGAGTGGTCGTACAGGCGACCAGGTTGGGCAGTTGAAGACCGTCCAGATAGTTCAGGTGATGCAGGGCTGTAGAGGCCGCGCGATGAAGGGCCGGCCAGTGCTCTGGGGGAAGCGTGTCGACGAAATCACGGAAGCTGGAGAGCAGCCATCGTGAGATCTCTGAGGGCTGGACCCCGACGAGGAAGCGGAGCCGGTTGATGGTCAGGTGCGCGA
Organism: uncultured Propionibacteriaceae bacterium; assembly: GCA_964559815.1. Taxonomy (GTDB): domain Bacteria; phylum Actinomycetota; class Actinomycetes; order Propionibacteriales; family Propionibacteriaceae; genus Propionicimonas. The sequence goes on along the minus strand of CAZLJN010000070.1, from coordinate 4,681 downwards.
CACGCTTATTGATGACGTCCCGCACATCTTTCGTGAGTACCTCTCCCGGAACCCATGACTGGATGTAGTCGATCGCGAAGACGTCGTCGGGCTTGCGCTTACCGCCGGTGAAGGCGAGGAAGTCATCCAGGCTGCGAGCGTGGATCAGGAAGGATTCGACCAGAACGTTGTTGAGTAACCGGTCAGCTTCGACGTCGGCGACACTGGGCACGCCGAAGTGCGGGATCTCGTCAACGCCGCGCGCCAAGAGTTCGCGGCAGGTGAGGACGAGCATCTCGACCTCGTAGACGACATGGCTGGCCATGCCATCCAGTTGCCCGCGTGTGATTGGGGTCGGCTTCATGCTCCAAGAGTTGCACGCAATGCCGACAGATCGAGGAGGCCCTGCGGGCATGGGTCTCTCTTCAGACGGCGGCGATGTCGATGAGGTGCTCCAGGCCGGCGAAGTCGTCGATGTTGCGGGTGTAGACACGGGCGCCGTGGGCGTGGGCGGTGGCGGCGATGAGTAGGTCCATGGCGCGGCGGCGCGGTTGGCGTCCAGACTCGACCACGGCGGCGGCCAGACGTCCGTAGCTGATGGCGACGGCCTCGTCGACGGGGAGCGCGTCGAAGTGCTTCTGGACGATGCTGAGGCGGCGCAGCCGCTCGGCGCGAACGGCGGCCGTCTTGGCGATCAGCACCCCGAACTGGAGCTCGGCCACGCTGATCGCGCTGATGGCCAGCACGCCAGGGATCGGCGCCAGATCGCCGGCGATGATGACGCTGGTGTCCAGAATCGCGCGTTCCGGTGGGTCGGCGCTCACTTGTCGGCCCACGGGTCTCGAAGGTCGTCGCCGACCAGTTCCCGATCCTGTGCCCAATCCGGGTCGGCCGGGCCTGCGAACAGCTCGGCGAGGTCGGTCCACGCCCTCCACTGGGTGGGCTTGGCCGGCACCAGCCGAGCGCTCGGGCGTCCAGACACCGTGATGGTGATCTCCTCGCCCGCCTCGACGCGGCGCACCAACTCGGAGGCGTCCTGGCGCAACTCACGCAGCCCGACGTTCTTGTTCATGACATCGACTGTAGCACTTGTGCTATTTGGCCTGGGTGGGTGATAGCCGACGGGTTTCGGCCGTCAGCACGGCTCGTTCCTTGCAGGTGGCGGAGCTCAGGACGGATCGACGCTCGCAACTGTCTTGGGCGCTGCGCTTCTCAACCGAACGATCATCGCCACGACGCCAGCCAGCAGCGACAGACCAGCGTAGATCCAGAAGCGCTGCTGTACGGCCCCTTCGGCCATCACGATGACCGGGAAGAGCGGGACGAACGCGTTCGCCCAGCCGTGGGTGACGAGACCAGCCATGGTGCGTTTGCCGGCGGCCGCGCGGATCGCCGCGAAGAAGAAGGAATAGCCGATCAACAGGAGCGTGAACCCGACGAACGGCATAAATGCCTGGCTGGTTCCCGGCATGAGGAACAGCGGTGCGTGCCACACGGCCCAGATCACCGCGAGCACCAGGTTGCCCAGCCAAGGTCCCAGTCGCTCTTCCAGCGGATCCAGGATGTAGCCGCGCCAGCCCAGTTCTTCCTGCCCGCCGCCGATCAAGATCATCACTAGCAGGTACGGCAGAAGGGCCCAGGCGGAGGGGAGGAGCATCGCCAAGCGGGGTTCGCCCCACAGTTCCGGCAGGACCCACGCCAGCCAGGTGGTTCCGCCGAGCACCAGCGGGGCCGCAATCCATGCCCGCCAGCCGAAGCGAAGATCCAGCAAGCTTCGCAGGTATTCGCGAACGGCGCCCTTGCCGCGCAATGTGCGCAGGGAGTAGAACGCTCCCACTGCGGGCCCGAAGGCCCCCAAAGCCATCCACGGCGTAGTCGCAGCGCTCAGCAGGTCACGTCCCAGCGGGAGGATGCCCGCCCCGGCAAGGACCAGCGGCAGCCAGATCAGCCACGACCACGCGAACGTGACCACGAAGAACCGGTAGGGAACCGCCCCTCATCGCTCCTTTGTGTCCCGCTTACCGGGTCGGAGGTGTCCTGGTGCAGTTCCGGCAGTCCGAGGTTGTTCACTCGTCGACCGTAGCACTGGTGCTGTGACCGACAGGTGGGACGCGGCGGCCGTCAGGTGGGACGCCGGGGTCGCCGGGCTGGCGCCGTCCGAGCCCGAGTTCGCCTCGGCAATGGCAGACTCGTCCCATGTCTGGATCCTCACCCCGAAACGTCGTGATGGTGCTCTTCGACGGCTTCGAACTGCTGGACGTCTGTGGCCCGCTGGAGCTGTTGGGACGTCGTCCCGACGACTTCGCCATCACCATCGCGGGTCCGACGGTCGGCGCGGTGGCCAGCCATCAAGGCGTCGAAGTGGTTGCCACGGTCGACTATGCCGCCGTGTCTCCGGCTCAGATCGTGATGGTCCCCGGCGGCATGGGCACGCGCGCATTGGTCAACGATCAGGTGTTCCTGGGCTGGTTGCGGGCGTGGGCCGGCGACGCCGAGGTCGTCTCCTCGGTGTGCACGGGCTCCGCGTTGCTGGCTGCGGCTGGCCTGCTGGACGGCTACCGCGCCACTTCGAACAAGCGGGCTTTCGGCTGGGCGTCCAGCCACGGCGCTGATGTGGAGTGGGTAGCATCCGCGCGCTGGGTGCACGATCGTGACCGCTGGACCTCGTCGGGCGTCGCGGCGGGCATGGATATGACCGCTGCGCTCATGGCCCACCTGATCGGCGAGGAGCGTGCCCGCGAAGTGGCTGACGAGATCGAGCTCGAAGTGCGCACCGACCCGCACAACGATCCGTTCGCGGTCGCTCCGTACACGCGCTGACCGAACAGTCGACCCGGCTCTGATCGTGGCCGGAAGCACCTCCTGACTGGACGCGGCCGGTCCGTCGGAGGCCTCACGACTACGGATTGCTCCCCGCCGCGACGCGAGACAGCATGGGGAGATGGTGACGCACTACTTCACGGCTTGCAGCTTGGACGGCTTCATCGCGACCGAGGATCACTCGCTGGGGTGGCTGCTCAGGCAGGACGTCGACGAGGACGGCCCGATGGCCTACCAGGCGTTCGAGAAGTCGATCGGGGCGCTGGCGATGGGGGCGTCCACCTACGAGTGGCTGCGGCGGCACGAGCCCGACAACTGGCCCTACCAGCAGCCCACCTGGGTGTTCACTCATCGTGACCTGCCCACGCCGCCCGGTGCGGACGTCCGGCTCACCCAGGCGGACGTGCGCGCCGTCCACGCCGAGATGGTGGCTGCCGCGGGGGAGGCTGACCTGTGGGTGGTCGGTGGTGGTGATCTGGCCGGACAGTTCGCCGATGCCGGACTGCTGGACGAGATCTGGGTGCAGTTCGCCCCCGTCACCCTCGGCGCCGGACGTCCATTGCTGCCCCGCGCGCTCGACCTCGAACTGCTCGACGTGGCCCGCAATCGCGACTTCCTGTGTGGCCGCTATCGGGTGCGACCCCAGCAGGGGAGTGAGTGAGGCGCGAGCGCGGTGTCCGAGGTGGCCTCCCATCCCACTAGGCTCAACGCCATGGCAATCTCCCGGGACGAACTGATCAAGATCTTGGCCGAAGCCGACCCGGTGGGGCTGATCGCCCAGGGCGGTCCGGCCGACGAGTACGCCCGCGAGGCCGACGCCATTCTCGAACTGCATGGCGTGATCCAGCTGACCGAGATCACCAGCATCTTCAGCGTCAGCTTCAGCGAGCCGGGCGCGTGCAGCCGCGAAACCGCGCGTTGGATCGTTGAGGAGATGGGTCGGCGCAGCACGGCTGAGTAGCCCCAGCCTCGAAATATAGCCAATGCTATATTTGGTGGGTGGCCGACGATCTTGCTGAGGTGGCGCGGCGCAGCGATGCGACCGTGGCTGCGGCGCGCGCTGACTTGGTGCGAGCGGTGCGGCGGGCCGCGTCCGGGGGAATGACCCAAGTCGAGATCGCGATCGAGATCGGACGAAGTCAGCCGGAGGTTTCGCGGCTGCTGCACTTCCATGGAAACACTCCGACTGCGCGACGTCTGCGGGCGCACGCGGGTGAGATCCGCCGCGTTCTCAAGGACGCAGGCGGAAGTCACGTGCGAGTCTTCGGGTCGGTCGCGACCGGTGAGGATCATGAGGGCTCCGATGTCGATCTGCTGTTCCGAATGGACACCCCGCTGAGCCTCATGGAGTTGGAGTCCCTTCAACGCCAGGTGAGCGATCTCCTTGGGGTTGCCGTCGATCTGGTGCCGGAGACCTCGTTGCGTCCCGAACTGCGAGAGCGAGTGTTGTCCGAAGCCGTGGCCCTGTGACCCGCGACTCGGCAGAGATTCTCCGCGACGCGCTCAGCCACTTCCGCTGGATGGCAGGGCATGCCGAACATGATCTGGGTGACCAACTCGTCATCGACGCGGTGTGCATGCGCCTCTCCGCCGGAATCGAAGCCCTCGCGACCTTGGACGCGGAGGTTCGTGACGACCTGTTCGGCGCCGATTGGCCACTGATGTGGGGCATGCGAAACCGAATCGCTCACGGCTACCTCCTCGTGGAGGCGGCGATCGTCCGCCAGACCGTTGCTCGCGACATCCCTGGCATCGTGGCGCGGATCGAGAAGCGCCTCGCCTGAGCGCCTCCCTGCGCGCCGTCGCAGGCTGACACCTCCAACGGCGCGCAGTGCGGCGAACCGACCTACCCGACCGTGGCGGTCGGGTAGGTCGGTTCGCC
>CAZLJN010000069.1:1812-9537 GCA_964559815.1 uncultured Propionibacteriaceae bacterium | reverse complement strand
CCGCAGGGGGCGGCGGCGCTCCCGGCGGCCAGGGGGCGGGTCGATGAATCCGATGCTGTCCATGGCTGAGGTTCGCAAGACCTACGCCACCGGCGCAGTCGAGGTCGAGGCCCTCCGCGGCATCAACCTGAACGTGTACGCCGGCGATTACGTGGCCATCATGGGGCCGTCGGGTTCCGGCAAGTCGACCCTGATGCACATCATCGGCTGCTTGGACGTCCCCACCGCCGGCCGCTACGAACTCGACGGCATCGATGTGTCTTCGATGACCGAGAAGGAGTTGGCGGAGGTGCGCAACCGCAAGATCGGCTTCGTCTTCCAGTCATTCAACCTGTTGGCGAGCCTCACCGCGCAGCGCAATGTCGAACTGCCCCTGGTCTACGCCGGAGTTCCGGCCGCCGAACGACGCGAACGGGCGTTGGCGGCGTTGACCAAGGTTGGCCTGGCCGAGCGGGTGAATCACCGACCTGGCGAGTTGTCCGGCGGTCAGCAGCAGCGGGTGTCGGTGGCCCGAGCCCTGGTCACCGATCCGGCACTGGTACTGGCCGACGAGCCGACCGGCAACCTTGACTCCCACTCGACCGCCGAGATCCTCGACCTGTTCGCCGAGCTGAATGAGGCCGGGCGCACGATTGTGATGATCACCCACGAAGCCGATGTCGCTGCCCGCGCCAAGAGCGCGGTGCACATCTATGACGGGCTGCTGCGCGAGGATCCGATCGGGGCGGGGGCCGCGAAATGATGGGCTGGAGCGAGACCGTCCGCACCGCCGTCGCCGCGCTCAACGCGCGCCGGATGCGGTCCCTGCTGACCATGCTCGGCATCTTGATCGGTATCGCCGCAGTGATGCTGACCGTCGGGCTCGGCCAAGGCGCCAGCGCGCAGATCACCTCACAGATCAACTCGTTGGGCTCCAACATGATCATCGTCTCGCCGAGCCAGACCACCACCTCAGGTGGGTTTCGCGGCGGCGGCGGTTCGGCGTCGACGCTGACCACCCAGGATGCGACCATGCTGGCTGATCGCACCGTGGCCCCCGACGTGGTGGCCGTCGCACCCACCTCGTCCACCTCGGGCTCACTGCAGTCGTCATCGAGCACTTGGACCTCGACCGTTGTGGGGACGGTGCCGGACTGGATGAGCGTGCGAGCTCGCGAGATCTCCTCGGGCCGATTCTTCACCACCGCCGAGGTCAACTCCTCCGCTGCGGTGGCTGTGATCGGCACCGAGACTGCCTCGGAGTTGTTCACCACCGGCAGTCCGGTCGGGCAGACGGTCAGCATCAACGGCCAATCGTTCACGGTGATCGGTGTGCTGGCCTCAGCCGGCTCCTCGCTGACCAGTAACGAGGACGACACCGTGGTGGTGCCCAGCACCACCTTCGCTGCCCGCTTGTCCACCTCGAGCAATGCCAACAGCGTGTCCTCGATCTACCTGCAGGGTAAGGACGCAGACAGCCTCTCGGCGGCCTACCAGGAAGTGAAGACCGCCCTGCTGGCCTCGCATCAGGTGACCAGTGACAACGCCGATTTCAGCGTGTCCACCCAGGCGTCCCTGGTGGAGACCGCCACCTCGATCACCGGGATCATGACCCTGCTGCTCGGTGGAGTCGCCGCCATCTCGCTGCTGGTCGGCGGGATCGGCGTGATGAACATCATGCTGGTCAGCGTCAGCGAACGCGTCCGCGAGATCGGACTGCGCAAGGCGCTCGGTGCGACGCCGGGGGTGATCCGGCGGCAGTTCCTGGTCGAGGCCGGCATCCTCGGCATGCTCGGCGGAATCGTCGGCATCATCCTCGGCCTGGTCGGCGCTGCGATCCTGACTCCGATTCTGAGCATGACGGTCGCGATCTCCGTTCCGGCCACCCTGATCGCCCTGGCAGTTTCGCTGGGCATCGGCATCGGGGCCGGGGTATATCCGGCCTCCCGCGCGGCCAAGCTGGCCCCGATCGACGCGCTGAGGAGCGAGTGATGAACGTCTTCAAGAACCTGCGACTCCGCGCCGTCCTGATCGCCGGGGTGAGCTTGGCGGTGATCGCGGCAGTAGGGATCAACCTGGCTACTGCCAGCGCTGGCTCCTCCAACACCCGTTGGGTGACCGCGACCGCCACCTCCGGTGATGTGACCCAGACCTACCTGGCCACCGGGACGATCAGCCGGTTGAACACCGCCACCGCGAGCTTCTCCGCGAGCGGGACGGTCAGCAAGGTGCTGGTCAGCGTCGGAGACACCGTGTCGGCAGGCCAAACCCTGGCCACTGTGGATACTCGCTCACTCACGCTTGCCGTTCTGGAAGCACAGACGTCGGTGGCGCGGGCCGAGTTGAGCCTCTACAACGCCCAGCACCCCGCCTCAACGTCGAACACCGCCGCCACGTCGTCCAAGACGAAGAGTCCCAACCAGGTGACGGTCAGCATCGACCTGACGGCTCTGAATGCCGCCGTCAAGCGGGCCACCGACGCGGCTGCCGCGGAGACGACCGCCTGTGAGGCGATCATGACCTGGGTGAACTCCGACGTGGGTACATCGGCTGCCACCACGACCGGTGCGGACGCCGCCGGCCAGGCCACGGCCGATCCGGCCGCGACGCAGGTCACACCTGCGAGCACCGAACCCAGCGATGAGGAGTTGAAGGCCTGCGCCGACGCCCGCGCAGAGGTATCGGCGGCCAACACCAACCTGTCCAACGTCATGTCGGCGATCAACACCTCCGCCGGGAGCACCGGGGGCACGTCGTCTGGGGGAACGAGCAAGACCACGACCAGCAAGGCGGCCATCGCCTCGGCTCGGGCCGCCCTGCTGCAGGCCCAACAGAACCTCGCCAGCGCTCAGTCCGATCTCGACGCCGCCGAACTGACGTCCCCGATCTCTGGCACGGTCGGCGCGGTGACCCTTACCAAGGGATCCAGCTCGTCGTCGGGAAGCGTCGAGATCGTCGGCGCCGGAGGCGCTTTGGTGAGCCTGGAGTTGCCGCTGACGACCCGCAATGCGGTCAAGGTGGGCACGACCACCTCCGTGACGCCCGCCGGATCGACGACCACGCTGACCGGAACCATCACGGCCATCAACGCCTTGGAGACCAGCGGGACTTCTGGCAGCTCCCCGACCTACACCACCACGGTGTCTGTCAGCGATCCGGATGGCCTGCTCGCCAGCGGAGCGAAGGCATCGGTGGCGATCCCGGTGAAGTCGAGCACCGGCGTGGTCACGGTGCCAGCGTCCGCGCTGACTCCCACGGGCACCGGAACGGGCACCGTCAGCGTGCTCCCCGCCGGCGCGTCCAGTCCCACCACCACATCGGTGAAGACCGGAGCCATCGGCGGCGGTCGGGCCGAGATCACCGAAGGGCTGACTGCCGGGCAGGTTGTGGTGCTGGCCGACAGCACCGCGGACATCCCGTCCAACTCGACTCGCAGCCGGACCCGCACCACGGCGTCGTCATCGAGTTCATCGAGTTCGACCAAGGCGGCCACCACGCCGGCCTCTCAGCCGACAGCCAGCGCCTCTCGCTGACGTCACCAGAAATCGACGGCGGGTCGGTCGCGATGCACACGCATCGCGGCCGACCCGCTTCGTAGTGGTGGGCAAAGCACTGCGCTTCGATGGCATTCGGGGCGATGGCGCGAGTCAGCACAACCGCGACGCAGGCGGAAGCACACACGCCAGGAAATGGGTGCGGGCCCGTCGAGATGCACCCCTGCAATCGCGACGGACCCGCCATGTCGGCATGAACTTAGGGTGGTCCGCCCCCCGCAGACCTGAACCCCTCGATCACTGAAGCCTTACGGCGACAGCCGACCTGGTCCTATTCAATCGTGTTTTGGTCAGATTTGGCAGACCATACGGCGATCGGACTCGGAAATTCTTTGCCCGATCAACGTCTCACAGGCCCGGAAGCGAGTTGGTGAGCTCCCACTCGGTGACCACACTGCGGTACGCCTCGTACTCGGCCTTCTTGTTGCGCAGGTAGAACTCGAACACGTGCTCACCCAGGGTGTCGGCCACGAGCTGGGAGTTCTCCATCAGATCGATGGCATTACCCAGGCTGCGCGGCAGCGGACGGATGCCCAGCGACTGCCGCTGCCGGTCGGTGAGGCTCCACACGTCGTCCTCGGCGCCCTCGGGCAGTTCCATCTCGTTGGCGATGCCGTCCAGACCGGCGGCCAGCACCATGGCGTAGGTCAGGTACGGGTTGGCGGCCGAGTCGATCGACCGCAGCTCCACCCGGGCCGAGGAGCCCTTGTTCGGCTTGTACATCGGCACCCGGACCAGCGCCGAGCGGTTGTTGCGTCCCCAGCAGATGTAGCTGGGGGCCTCGGCCCCGGCGACCAGACGCTTGTAGGAGTTCACCCACGGGTTGGTGATCGCGGTGATCTCGCCGGCGTGGGCGAGCAGACCGGCGATGAACTGCCGTCCGACCTTGGACAGGTGGTACTCCGCACTCGCGTCGTAGAAGGCGTTCTTGTCGCCCTCGAACAGCGAGACGTGGGTGTGCATGCCCGAGCCCGGCTGGTTGGTCAGCGGCTTGGGCATGAAGGACGCGAACAGGTTCTGCATGACCGCGACCTCCTTGATCACCACCCGGAAGGTCATGATCGCGTCGGCCATGGTGAGGGCGTCGGCGTAGCGCAGGTCGATCTCCTGCTGGCCGGGGCCGCCCTCGTGGTGGCTGAACTCCACCGGAATGCCCATCTGCTCCAGCAGCGTGATCGCCTGGCGACGGAAGTCGGCGGCCGGGCTGGTGGTGGTGTGGTCGAAGTAGCCGGACTGATCGGCAGGCGTCGGCACCTGGCCGGGCACGATCGGCTGCTTGAACAGGTAGAACTCGATCTCGGGGTGGGTGTAGAAGGTGAACCCCATGTCGGAGGCCTTCTTCAACGTGCGCCGCAGCACATAGCGCGGGTCGGCGAAGGACGGCGCACCGTCGGGCTGGCGGATGTCGCAGAACATCCGTGCGGTGCCCTGGTTGGTGCCCCGCCAGGGCAGCAACTGGAAGGTGGACGGGTCGGGGTGGGCCACCATGTCGGATTCATAGACCCGGGCGAAGCCTTCAATGGCTGAGCCGTCGAAGCCGATGCCCTCGCTGAACGCCCCTTCGAGCTCAGCCGGTGCAATGGCCACTGACTTCAGGTAGCCGAGCACGTCGGTGAACCACAACCGGACGAAGCGGACGTCCCGCTCCTCCATGGTGCGAAGCACGAATTCGGTCTGCTTATCCATGCGATCAGTATGGGTGGGATCGTGTTTCAGGTTGGTTACAGATTGTCCCAAATGGAACGTGTCGCCCGCTCAGTCCTCGTCGTCGTAGCGTGGGTCGTCGTCCCAGGCCTCGTTGCGCTGGGATACCCGCTCCAGCGCATGTTGAGCCTCGTCGATGGTGTCGTAGGGCCCCAGACGATCCACCGCCTTGCAGCCCTCGTCGGCGGGCTCGGTGGCGTGGTGCTTCAGACAGTAGAACCACGGGCCGTTGGGCATCATCGCGCCTCCTGAAGAATCCTGACCGTCGGGCGCGTCTATGATCGCGTGCGTGACCGCGATCAAGCCACATCCCATCTCGGCGGAACGAGCGGTGCCAGACAGCATCGCCCGTCCAGCCTACGTCGGCAAGGACCGTCCGGAGCGGTACGACGGTTCCCATGTGCAGAGCCCCGAAACCATCACCAAGATGCGGCGGGCCGGACGGATCGCCGCCCAGGCCATCGAGGTCGGCTCCGCCCTGATCGCCCCCGGCGTCACCACCGACGCCATCGACGCCGCCATTCACGACTTCCTGGTGGCCAACGACGCCTACCCGTCGACCCTCGGCTATCGCGGCTTCCCCAAGTCGTGCTGCACCTCGGTCAACGAGGTGATCTGCCACGGCATCCCCGACGCGCGTCCGCTGGAGGACGGCGACCTACTCAAGATCGACGTGACCGCCTTCATCGACGGGGTACATGGAGACAACTGCGCCACTTTCGGGGTCGGCGACATCGACGAGGACTCCCGCCTGCTGCTGGAGCGCACGAAGGAGGCCATGGAGCGCGGCATCCGCGCCGTCCGACCGGGTCGAGAGATCAGCGTGATCGGCCGAGTGATCGAATCCTTCGCCAAGCGCTTCGGCTACGGAGTGGTGCGCGAATACACCGGACATGGGGTTCACAGCGCTTTTCACTCCGGGCTGGTGATCCCCCACTACGACAACCCGCTGTACAACGAGGTGATCGAACCGGGCATGACGTTCACCATCGAACCGATGCTGGCGCTGGGCAACCCGAGCTCGCATGTCTGGGACGACGACTGGACGGTCGTGACCAACGACGGCAGCCGTGTCGCACAGTGGGAAGCGACCCTGGTGGTCACCGACGACGGGGCGGAAGTCTTAACCGTCGCCTGAGGTGAGTACGCAGTTCACAAGGCATTTTGGGTTAGCCTGGAGGAAGTCGAGTCCCCTCCCCCTATCCCTCGGGGCTTCTCGGCGAGGCCCCGCCAGGCCAACCCCCCGATAGGCCTGGCTGGGCCGCCCCCGCACTTCACTGCACCAGTCGGTAGCCGCTGCCGTCCGGCCTGCGTTCGACGACCTCGGCCTCCACCAGATACCGCCGCAGCGTGGCGACATCATCGGTGAGCTGGGCCAGCCGTTCATTCAACGTGGCCTCGTCGATGTCGTCATCGGCGGCCAGCACGCGCGGGCCCAGCAACTGGAGCAGCGCCAACCGATCCGGCACCTTGGACGGGTAGCCCATCAGCCGTCCATCGGCGGTGAGGAAGCGTTCGGGGCCGGACGACTGCGGAGCCGCACTCGCCTGCAGGGTGGCCCGTAACCGATCCTCGGCGACCACCCAGCCCCCGGCACCGTCGTCGACCAGCAGACCAGCACCCACCAGCCGGGTCCGCGCACGCTCACGGGCGGCGAAGCCCAGTGAGTCGTCGCCCAGATACTCGGCCAGGACGGCGCGAGTGTCGGTATTGGCCAGCATCGCGATCACGGCCTGCCATGACAGCGGTTCGGCCGCGCTCACTGGGCCACCCTTGCCACGGGCTGCAGCAGGACGCCGAGCGCCTGCAGTGCGTCGGGGTGCACGCGGTAGTACACCCAGGTGCCGCGGCGCTCGGAGCCGACCAGTCCGGCGTCGCGGAGCACCTTGAGGTGGTGGCTGATGGTGGAGTCGGCGAGGTCGAACTGCGGGGTGAGGTCACAGACGCACACCTCGCCTTGGCCGGCGATCAGGGCGGCCAGGCGCAGTCGGATCGGATCGCCGAGGGCCTTGAACATCACCGCGTAGCGCTCGGCGTCGGCGACACCCAGGGGGGTCGCGGCCAGGCCGCAGCAGGTATCGGCGATCGGGAGTTCACGAACCATGCCCTTATCTTGACATATATCGAATCAAGGGCGAAGAATCTGTTTCGACGTCCATCGATTCAAGGAGCCTCATGTCCGCCACCGACAGCACCCGCCAGGCCGTTCAGGAGCGCTACGCCAGCGCCGCCCGCCGTTCGCTGAAGCTCGCAGAAACCGGCCCCGCCGGCTGCTGCGGCGGCGCCAGCGACCCGATCAGCTCGAACCTCTACACCGACTTCGACGCCCCCTCGGCGGGCGCCCTGGAGGCCTCACTGGGCTGCGGCAACCCCACCGCCCTGATCGACCTGCAGCCCGGCCAGGACGTCCTCGACCTCGGCTCCGGCGGCGGCTTGGACGTCCTGCTGTCAGCGCGGCGGCTCGCGCCGGACGGCGTGGCCTACGGAC
>CAZLJN010000069.1:0-1802 GCA_964559815.1 uncultured Propionibacteriaceae bacterium | reverse complement strand
CCTACGGACTCGACATGACCGACGAGATGCTGCAGCTGGCCGAGCGCAACCGCGCCGAAGCCGGCATCGAGAACGTCCGATTCATCAAGGGCACCATCGAGAACATCCCGCTGCCTGCGGCCAGCGTCGATGTGGTCATCTCCAACTGCGTGATCAACCTGTCCACCGACAAGGACGCCGTGCTGGGCGAAGCGTTCCGGGTGCTGCGCCCGGGCGGCCGCTTCGCCGTCTCCGACATCGTGCTGCTGCGTCCGCTGGGGCCACAGTGGGCCTCGGTGATGGCGCTGTGGACCGGCTGCATCACCGGCGCACTGCTCGATGCCAACTACCTGGCCAAGCTGACCGCCGCCGGCTTCAGCGACGCGAGCCTGCAGGTCACCCGCACCTACTCCCGCGAGGAGTTGATCGAGATGGCCGATCAGTTGCCGTCCGACAGCCTGCCCGACGGAATGGACGCCGAATCAGCACTGATCGAACTCGAAGGCGCTTTCGCCAGTGCCTTCATTCGCGCGACCAAGCCCGAGTAGGCCCGTCCGGCCCATGGCGGCAGCCCGACTAGGCTCGACGTCATGGGCTGGTTCACCAAGAACGACACCTCCGGACGCGACCCGCAACTGCCGCTAACCGTCGACCAGGCGCAGCGGCTGCGGCAGCTCGTCCGCGACGCGTGGGCTGCGGTGGGCCGAGAAGTGACTGTCCATTCCGACCACGTCGTCGACGCTGAGGGCTCGACGTTCGGGCTGTGGAACCTGGCCGTCCTGGTGTCGGACGCGCCGGCGCGCAAGTGGCCGGCGCTGGTGCGCACCCACGTCGACAGGCTCGCCGCGCCGAATCCGGCGGTGGAGAACCTGTCCGACGGCGAGCTGCGCACGATGCTGGTGTTGCGCCTCGCAGACACCTCCGCCCTGCCGGAGCCGGAGTGGTTCGCCACTGCACCGGTCCTGGTCGGCAATCTGCGCCTCACCCTGGCTCTGGACTTTCCCGACACCGTGCTCACCCCGCGCGAAGCCGATTTCGCCTCCCGTGGCGACCTGGACGAGTGGCGGGCAGTGGGTCGCGGCAACCTGTGGCACCTGATGCGCAGCGAGAAGCTGCAACATGAGGTGCTGGGCCGGGCAGCGGGAGATCGGTTCGACGTCATTCTCGGTGAGAGCTTCTTCACCGCCTCGATGGTGCTGTTCCTGCCAGAGCTGATCTCCCTGGTCGGACGATCCGACCTGGGCCACGGCGTGCTGGTGGCGATGCCCTACCGCCATCAGGTCGCGTTCCGGGTGATCGACGGCCCCCACGCCGCCCTCGGCCTGCAGAACATCTTCGGCTTCGCGATGGCCGGCTACGACGAAGGCGCCGGCCCACTCAGCCCGCACGTCTTCTGGGTGAAGGACGGGCACTGGGAGCAGGTCACCGAGCGCGACGAGAACGGCGCCCGGATCGTCGTCAGCCCTGAGTTGGCTGCCGCGTTGGGTCTGCCCGGCGAGTAGGGACGAGTCGGCCTGTAAGCCGGATTCTGTGACCCCGAGGGGCCGGTGATCATCCATCTGTGACGGCTGTTGCCAACCGCCTCCGCCCGGAGGCGTGCGACCTACCCGGACACCTCGCACGAGCAGCGCTCAAACGGTGTCCGCAGACCCGAAGGTCCTTCTTGGTCTTGCTCCAGGTGGGGTTTGCCCTGCCACTCCAGTCACCTGGAGTGCGGTGGTCTCTTACACCGCCGTTTCACCCTTACCCCTTGCGGGGCGGTCTGTTCTCTGTGGCACTTTCCCGCGGGTCACCCCGGGTGGGCGTTACCCACCACCCTGCTC
>CAZLJN010000068.1:0-9543 GCA_964559815.1 uncultured Propionibacteriaceae bacterium | reverse complement strand
CACCCGGCCCGAGACGCTGACGACCGCGTCGGTCTCCTCGCCGGCCTCCAGCCCGCCCCAGGTGGCGTGCACTTCGGCGGCGCTGTGCGTCCGCGGCACCACGATCGGGTACGGCTCGCGTCCCTCGGCGACCAGTCGGGCGCGCTTATCGCGGCGAACCTGTTCTTGTTCGCTCACGGTCGGGGTCGGAAGGCCGGTCTCAGTCACGGGGGTAAGGCTAGCGAGTCCGGACGGACGCGACCGCCCCCGTTCGGAGTATCGATACCTAGCAGCCTCACCGTCCGCCGGTGAATCAGCGAGTGGCGAACTACCATCGGTGACATGAACAGGCGCCGCGGCTGGGTGATTGCGGCTGCGGCGTTGGTGGTCGTGCTCGTCGGCGGCGGTTTCGGCGCCTGGTGGGCCAACGAAGTGCAGTCCACTGCCCGCGCCGGGGAGGCGGCGGCCCGCCAAGGCCTCGAACTCCTCAAGAGTGGCGATGGCGCCGGCGCCCAGGCTCAACTCTCCCTCGCCCAACAGAAGTTCGAACGCACCCGTGGCCTGCTGGGTCCGTCCTGGCTGCAGGCCGTCCCGCTGGCCGGCCGACAGGTGCAGGCGGTCGACCAGTTGGCTCAGGTCGGCGCGGCGAGTTCGTCGGCGGGTGCACAGATGGCCGCCTTGGTGGCGCAGACGTCGGCGTCCGGACACAAGCTGAACGACGTGCTCAAGGTCGCCAAGCCATATCTCCTCAGCGCCACCGACTCGCTGGCGACGATCGCAGCCATCGAGCCGCAGCTGAGCACCGACGGCCTGCTGCCGCCGCTGGCCGACGCCATGCGCTCGGCGCAGGAGTTGCTCGCGCCGGCCAAGCCGCTGCTCGCCAAGAGCGGCTCGGTTGCCGCATTCGTCACCTACGTGTTCTCCGGCGACCACCGGTTCGTCCTGGTGTCCCAGAACAGCGCCGAGTTACGTCCGACCGGCGGCTTCATGGGTAGCTACGGCCTGATCACGGCTGGCCCCGAGGGCCTGGCGTTGGAGAAGTACGCCGACATCTATCACCTGCCTGCCCAGAACAAGGTGGCCATCCCGACGCCTCCCGGGGCGCGAATGGGCGGGGCCCAGCTGAGCTTCCGGGATTCCAACTGGTGGCTGGACTACCCCACCAGCGCCGACGTGATGCTGAAACTGTGGGACGGCCTCAGCCCCGCCCAACCCTCGGCGGACGGGATCGTGGCCATCGATCTGGTCACCGTGCAGACCCTGCTGCGGGAGTTCGGCCCGATCAAGGTTCCCGAATACCCCGACCCGATCAGCGCCGACAACATGATCCCGGTCCTGAGCACGCTGATCGACGATACCTACGGCCTCGACCACGCCCACCGCAAGGACATCTTGAAGTCCCTCAGCGCCGAGCTGCTGCACCGAATGCTGAACGTCACTCCGGCCCAGGTGCTGCCGACCGCGCAGTTGATGATGCAACTGGCTGATCAGAAGCACATCCAGTTCTACGTCCGGGACGCGGCCGCGCAGCAGGCGACCACCGAGCTCGGTTGGGCGGGCGCCATGGCGATCCCGCCGGAGGCCACCGACCTGGTGGGGGCGGCGAATGCGGTGGTCTGGCCGAGCAAGATGAACTTCGGCGTCCATAAGACCATCGACTACCAGGTGCAGCTCACCAGCACCGGCAGCGCCGACACGGTACTCACGCTGAACTACCAGAAGGAGTCTCGGCGGTTGCTGAAGATTCAGCGCCAATGGTTCGGCAACTACCTGCGCGTGTACCGTCCGGCGGGCACCACGCTGACCGGATCGTCCTCGCAGCGCACGATGCAGCCGACCAAGAAGATGCCCAAGGAGATCGAGATTCCCGCGAGTATCGCGCCGGCGGAACTCAACACCATCACGATCATCAACGGCTTCTCGGTGAGGCCTGGCGAGAAGCGCACCCAGACCTACAACACCACCGTCCCGGCGGCGATGGTGATCAACGGCAGCACCGCCCACTATCGGCTGCTCGTGGTCAAGCAGTCCGACCTCGAAGACAGCCATGCCACGGTCACCGTCACCGCCCCGACCGGCTGGACGATCACCTCGTCCAACGCGGCGGGACGGTACTCCGGCACCGGCCTTCCGGTCACTCAGACATCGACGCAGGTGACGTTGGACGCCACCGTGACCACCGATCTGATGCTCGACGTCACGCTGACCAAGGCCTGAGTCGCGGCGTTACGGCTGGACGAGAATCCGGATCGGGTCGCCGACCTTCTTCTCCAACATCTCGATGCCGCGG
Organism: uncultured Propionibacteriaceae bacterium; assembly: GCA_964559815.1. GTDB lineage: Bacteria > Actinomycetota > Actinomycetes > Propionibacteriales > Propionibacteriaceae > Propionicimonas. The sequence goes on along the minus strand of CAZLJN010000068.1, from coordinate 7,274 downwards.
TGGATCTCGCTCAGCGGCACGATCGCCGAAATCGACCCACTGAGATCCAGGCGTCCACGGCTGAGCAGTTCGGCCAGAATCTGGATGTCTTGCACCTGGTAGCCCAGGTGTCCCTTGATCTGCTTGCGCAGCAGCGAGAACTCCATGAACGAGCCGGCGTCGATGTTCTGCGCGCTCATGCCGACGGTGATCACCTGACCGTTGGAGTCGAGGTTGGCCACCGCCTGTCGCGCGGTCGCGGTGATGCCGACCGCATCGAAGGCGACGTCGAGCATCCGGCCACCCGTGGCCTCGGCGATCTTGTTGTTCAAGTCCGGATCGTCGGAGCGGAAGGCGTAGTCGGCACCCAAACGCACGGCCCGCTCCAGAGCCGCGTCGTTGATGTCGACCGCGATGATCGGGACGCCGCCGGCCAGCTTGGTCAGCTGCACCAGGTGCGTGCCCACGCCACCGACACCCCAGATACCGACCGCATTGCCCAGGTGCACCTTGGCGGTGCGGACGACGGCGGCGAACGGGGTGGAGACCGCGTCGGCGAGCAGCGCAGCCTGTTCCAGCGGGACGTTGTCGGGCACCCGGGTGCAGCCGATGGCGCCGGCCACCAGGTATTCGGCCCAGCCGCCGTCGAAGGCGAAGGCCATCAGGTTCAGGTTCAGGCAGGCGGCGAAGTTGCCACGCTGGCAGTTGCGGCACTTCAGGCAGGCCTTGCCTGCCGACGGGATCACCTTGTCGCCCACCTGCCACTGGTTCACTCCGGGGCCGAGCTTGACGATGGTTCCGGCGACCTCGTGCCCCTGGGTGATCACCGGGAGGCGGGAGGGGAAGTTGCCGTCGATCAGGGACAGATCGGAATGACAGATGCCGCAGTAGGCGACCTTGATCAACACCTCGCCGGGCCCGGGCTCAGGCACCGGGATCTGTTCGAGTTTGACCTCTTTGGTGGCGGCGTAGAAGCGTTCGGCCAGCATGGTCGAACCGGGCTCAGGAGCCTCGGCGCTCATGACAGTTCTCCTTGTTAATTCATCAGCTGTTGAATACAGCCATAAAGAGGCTACGCCTGCGCACACTCCGTCCCGGACAAGGTCAGACATAGTCGGTCACAGGCCCGGCCGCTCCGGCTCAGACCTGTCCGCCGCAGCACCCGCAGCCGGCAGGCGACTACTCGACCAGCTCGCCCCACAGCCCCTCGGGCGCCGCGCCATCCAGGCCCAGCTCAGCGACCGCCTGCAAGAACCTGCGCCGCAGCGCCGGCGTGGGCATGTGGCGCCCATTCAGCCAGCCCTGCGCGGTTGCTTTCGGCACCCCGGCAACCCGAGCGAATTGGCCAATCGACTGATGATTGCGCACGCGGACTTCATCGACTATCCGCGCGAATTCCGTCCAAGAACTGCGACCCATCGAGCACCCCCACCCAGAGAACTCTGTACTCGGCGAAATGGTACTCCGACATCTCGGCTACGCCGGGCGCATCGATTTTCGAGACAGTGTCGCGACACTCAGTTCGCGAAGCGCTCGCCCCACCACGTCAGGATGTGCTCAAAACGGCGGAGACGGTGCTGCGGCGTGCCCGAACGAGAAAGCTCGTGGCCCTCACCGGGGAATACCAGCAATCGAGTTTCGACCCCGCGCATTTTGAGCTCGGTGTAGTACCGCTTCGCCATCGACAACGGGCAGCGCAGGTCGTTTTCAGAATGGATCACCAAGGTCGGGGTCTGCACCCGATGCACCTGATACATCGGCGAACGCTGATCGATCGCGGTCAGGCTGCCCTGGTATTCGAACGGGAAGTACCAGCCGATGTCGGCCGCCCCGATCATCGCGCGACCGTCGAGGTAGCCTCGCTCGACAATGGCGGCGGTGAAGCGCTGCGACTGCGCGATCAGCCAGGCGCTGAGGTAGCCACCGTAGGAGCCGCCCATCACCCCGACCCGAGTCGCGTCCAAGGTGGCGTCTGCGGCCAGGCAGTGGTCGAGGAAGGCCAGGACATCGACCACATCGACGTCACCCATCGCATCCTTCACGGCCCGGCCATGGTCGAACCCGTACCCCGACGACCCGCGCGGGTTGCACATCACTACCGCGTAGCCGGCCGCGGCCAGCACCTGCGCCTCATCGAAGAAGTTCGCCGAGTAGGCGGCGAACGGCCCGCCGTGGATCATCAGCACTACCGGGTGCGGCCCGTCACCGGCCGGACGCAGCAGCCAGCCGTGCACCAAGGTGCCGTCCTCGGCGGTCGCCAACTGCTCCTGAGGAATGATCGCCTCCGCAGCCAGGCTGCCCCCGAAGTCAGTGAGCGAGTGATGGGGCGCGTCCAGGCTGATCAGCTCGCCCGGTGAGCGCGGTGTCGCCAGCACGGCGACCCGCTTCGATCCGCCAACACCCACCGACAAGGCCGAACCAGGCAGTGCCCAGCGCTGCTTCTCGCCGGCAGCGGTGACTTTGACGACCTGACAGTTGCCGCGCACCTGGTCGAGGGCGAGGACGCCATCACCGTCGCCCACCAGGTGACCCTCGATGCAGACCAGACTGGGGTCGGTGAGCATCCGGGTCGGCCCGCCCGCGGTCGGCACCACGCAGACCGCGGCGTTCACCCCCGCCATATCCAGCCCACGCGGCCCCAGATCGATCCCGACGAAGTAGACCTGATCGCCGACGACGACCGGCGACCCCAGGGCACTGGGGCCGGTCATCGAATCGGTGAGTCGGCGCGGCTCGTCCACGCCGGGGGTGTACGCATACAGATCGCAACGCAGGTCCCGATCGCGATCGGGGTGGCGGGCTACCGCGGTGATGATCGACTCGCCGGCCCAGGCCAGGCCGGAGTGGTTGTAGTCGCCGCTGCTCAGCCGGGTCGGCTCCGGCACCAGCCGGACGGTGCCGCCATCGCGGGCGGCGCGGCCCACCGGCACCACCGGCGGTTCACTGCCGGGGTCGGGGACATCGACGACGAAGAGGTGGCGACGCTGATCGGCCACGTAGCCCACGCCGTCGAGCTGGAACTGCAGACGGTCGATCAGCCGCGGATCCTCATGACCGGCGTCCACCCCGGCGATCGAGCCATAGCGGCCGTCCTCGCCTACCGCGGCCATGAAGGCCAGCCGACGGGAGTCGGGGCTGAACCGGAACTCGCTCACACCGAGGGGTTGATCGGTGACGGCCATCGGCTCACCGCCGCCGGCGGCCATGATCATCACCTGCGGCGCTCGTCCGGGAGCTCCGCGCAGGAAGGCCAGCAGCGTGCCATCCGGCGAGAACGCCGGCGAGGCGTCACAAAAGCCCCGGGAGATCCGTCGAACCGGTTGCCCATCGAAGCCGATCTCCCACAGCTGCCCGACGTAGGCATCGGCGTCGAGATCGGGACGGGTGACGGCACACACTGCGCGATCCCCGTTGGGATGAACCGTCGGTATCGACAGAGCATTCAACGCATTGAGATCTCCGGGCAGCATCCGCCGAGCATATCCGCTGGCCAGGTCAAACGCGCAACGAGATCCGCACGAAGATGTACGAACCTGTTACGAAATTCACCTATTGAATAGTTCCAACTGATAGCCATCAGGATCGACCAGTCGAATTCCGGTCCGACCCAGCCCAGTGGGGCCAGGCTCGCCGACCAGATGCGCGTCCAGCCCGGCGTCGAGGAATTCCTCGACCAGCGGTTTGAGATCCTCCACCCGAATAGTCAACGCCGCCGTGGAGGGAATCGGCTCGCCGACGACGAACTCCAGCCAGAACCAGTTCATCGACACCGTCGCCAGTCCCGCCGCCGTGCGACCTGGACGGAAGCCGAGACGTTGATAGAAGGCCGCACTGGCACGCGGATCCCGCACCGGCAGGACCATTCCCGACACGCTCGCCACCTTCACTTGGCGAGGGTACGACCCTGTGAACCCGCGCCGCGCGCCGCCGCCGCAATTGTGCGCCCGCCCCCGCTTCCAGCCCGCACGAGCGCTGTTGCGTAGGGATACTCAGCCACCAAGGTCTTGTGAGTGAGTGCTCACTCACTATACTGATCGGGTGAGCCGCGCAACCCCACTGTCCCCCGACGAACGCCGCCAGGCGATCATCGACGCCACCCTGCCACTGCTCCTGGAGAAGGGCCCGGAACTCAGCACCCGCGAGATCGCCCAGGCCGCCGGAGTAGCCGAGGGGACGATCTTCCGCGCGTTCGACACCAAGGGCGACCTGATCCACGCCACCATCCACGCCGCCCTGGAACCCGCCACGGCCCTGGCCGCGTTCGAGGATCTCGACCCCGCCGACTCCCTCCAGCAGCGGGTCGAGGAAGTCCTCGGAATCCTGAGCGCGCAGATCAATCGCACCCGCACGCTGTTCATCCACCTCGCCGGTGCCGGGCTCGGCCCCCATCGTCCCCACCACACCCCACCCAACCCCGGCCAACCGGACGGACGGTTGCGCCTGCTGCAGGCCACCACCGATGCCCTCACCCCGTACGCCGCCCAGCTCCGCCTGCCGGTCGCGACCGCCGCAAAGTTGCTCAACGCCTTGGCTTTCGCAGCCGGCATCGGCACTGGCGCCGACGACCAACCACCTACTGCTGAATCACTGGCGAATACCGTGCTTTACGGCATCGCCGAAGGAGAGAAATGATCCGCCTACTGGCGCGTTTCCTGCGCCCCTACGCCCCCTACCTTGCCGCCGTGCTCGGCCTGCAACTGGTGCAGGCCATGGCCGCGCTGTTCCTGCCCAGCCTCAACGCCTCGATCATCGACGACGGGGTGGCCACCGGTAACACCGCCCACATCTGGGCGCTCGGCGGGGTCATGCTGGTCGTCTCGCTGGTCCAGATCGCCGGCCAGATCGGCGCCACCTGGTTCGGCTCCCGCTCAGCCATGGCCTTCGGACGTGATCTGCGCCAGGCCATCTTCGATCGTGCGCTGTCGTTCTCGGCGAAAGAGATGAACTCCTTCGGCGCCCCGACGCTGATCACCCGCAACACCAACGACGTCCAGCAGTTGCAGATGCTGGTGCAGATGACCGCCACCATGATCATCTCCGCCCCGCTGATGATGATCGGCGGCGTGGTCATGGCCCTGCGCGAGGACGTCGGACTGAGCTGGCTGATCGTGGTCGCCGCCGGCGCCCTGGGCGGGGTGATCGGAATCCTGGTCACCCAGACCCTGCCGTTGTTCAAGGCCATGCAGGTGCGCATCGACACCCTGAACCGGGTGATGCGCGAATACCTGTCGGGCCTGCGGGTGATCCGCGCCTTCGTCCGCGAACCCACCGAGGCCCAGCGCTTCGACCAGGCCAACCACGCCCTGGCCGACACCGCCACCCGGATCGGCCGCCGGATGATGACGATGTTCCCGGTGGTCTTCTTCGTGATGAACGTCTCCAGCGTCGCAGTGGTCTGGTTCGGCGCCTTCCGGATCGCCTCCGGCGATCTGCAGGTCGGCCAGCTGACCGCCTACCTGGCCTACCTCACCCAGATCCTGATGAGCGTGATGATGTCGACGATGATCCTGATGATGGCTCCCCGCGCCGCGGTGGGTGCCGAGCGGATCAACGCCGTCCTGGGCACCGACTCCTCGGTGGTGCCGCCGACCAACCCGGTCACCGACGTCACCATTCACGGCGAGGTGCGCTTCGACGAGGTGAGCTTCACCTACCCCGGCGCCGCCCATCCGGTGCTGCAGAACGTCACCTTCACCGCTCGGCCGGGCACCACCACCGCCATCATCGGCTCCACCGGCGCCGGCAAGACCACCTTGATCAACCTGGTGCCGCGTCTGTTCGACGCCACCGGCGGGACGGTCCGCGTCGATGGCGTGGACGTCCGCGAGCTCGACCCCGACCTGCTGTGGGGACGGATCGGGCTGGTGCCGCAACGTCCGTACCTGTTCAGCGGGACGGTCGCGTCCAACCTGCGCCTGGGCAATCCCGACGCCGACGATGCCGAACTGTGGCACGCCTTGGAGGTGGCCCAGGCTCGTGACTTCGTCGAACGCATGCCCGACGGCCTGGACTCCCCGATCAGTCAGGGCGGCACCAACGTGTCCGGCGGACAGCGGCAGCGTCTGGCGATCGCCCGGGCGTTGGTGCGCCGCCCCGAGATCTACATCTTCGACGACGCCTTCTCCGCCCTCGACGTGGCCACCGATGCCGCGCTGCGCGCACGGTTGGCAGACGAAACCACCCAGGCGGCGGTGATTGTGGTGGCCCAGCGGGTCTCCACCATCCGCGAAGCCGATCAGATCGTCGTCCTCGATGACGGCGCGATCGTGGGCATCGGCACCCACGACGAGCTCCTGGTCTCGTGTGAGACCTACGCCGAAATCGTCGACAGCCAGTTCAAGGCGGAGGCCGCAGCATGAGCGACACCACAACCGAAACCCCTGTGATCGCCGAGGAAGGTGCCCAGAAGAAGGCCAACGAGCGGCCCAAGTACGGTCCGCAGCGCGGCGGCGGTCCGATGGGTCACGGCCAGGGCACCGGCGAGAAGGCAGTCAACTTCATCCCCTCGCTGAAGCGCCTGCTGGGCCATCTGCGTCCTGAGCTGCCCCGGATCATCGCCGTGGTGGTGATGGTGATCGCCTCCACCACCATGATGTCGATCGGCCCGAAGGTCCTCGGCGATGCAACCAACCTGATCTACGACGCGGTTGTGGTGAAGCGGGTGGGCATCGACTTCACCGCGCTGGGCAACACCGTCCTGCTCGCGCTGGGGTTGTATGTCATCGCCGGCCTGCTGTCGTGGTCGAGCGGTCTGGTGATCAACTCGATCGTCCAGCGCTCGGTGTACCGCCTGCGTGGTCAGGTCAGCGAGAAGCTGGGACGGCTGCCGCTGAAGTACTTCGACGGCCAGCCTCGCGGCGAACTACTCAGCCGCGTGACCAACGATGTCGACAACATCTCCCAGTCGCTGCAGCAGACCCTGGCGCAGATCCTGACCAACCTGTTCACCTTGATCACCGTCGTGGTGATGATGTTCTACGTCTCCTGGGTGCTGGCATTGGTGGCGCTGGTCTCGATCCCGATCGTGATGATGCTGGCGATGGCCATCGGCAAGCGTTCGCAGAAGCTGTTCGCCACCACCTGGAAGGCCACCGGCGAACTCAACGCCCAGATCGAAGAGGCCTACACCGGCCACGACCTGGTGACCGTGTTCGGACGCCGCCGCGAGATCGGCGAGCAGTTCCGGGCCAAGAACGAGGAACTGTTCGCGGCCGCGTTCGGCGCCCAGTTCATCTCCGGAATCATCATGCCGGTGATGTTCTTCGTCGGGAACCTCAACTACGTGATCATCGCGG
>CAZLJN010000067.1:0-9577 GCA_964559815.1 uncultured Propionibacteriaceae bacterium | reverse complement strand
TGGATGCCGTCCAGCAGCCGCCCCGAACCCTGCAACGGCAAGGGACGGCGCAACGACTCCTGGCGCCGCACGATCGCCTCGTCATTGGCCTCCAGGAACAGCACCTCGCGGACGACCTGCTTGTCGGCGAGCGCAGCGAACGCGGACGGCAGTTGGTCGAACTCCGAGCGCGACCGCACATCCAGCACCACCGCGACCCGGCTGAAGCCGCGCTCACGGCAGACGTCGATCAGGCTGGGCAGCAGGCTGGGCGGCAGATTGTCGATCAGGAACCAGCCGCGATCCTCCAGCGCATGCCCGGCGGTGCGGCGTCCCGCTCCCGACAGGCCGGTGATCACCAGCAGCCGGACAGGCGCGGAATCGGTCATGGCTTCAGTATTCCAAGAAACCCGGCCGTCGGCCCGCCGAACCGGTCAGTCCTCGAGCACTTCTCCGGTAGCCAGATTGACCGCCGGCTCGGCGCGCTGCTCGGCGAGCACCGCGACGATGGCCTCAGCGGTGCGCGGACCGATCCCCGGCACCTCGGCGATCTCGGCGATCGACGCCTTACGCAAGGCACGCAGCGACCCGAAATGGGACAGCACCGCCTTGCGACGCAGCTCCCCCAGCCCGGGCACCTGATCGAGCACCGACTCCACCATGGCCGCGCTCCGGCGACCGCGGTGGTGGGTGATCGCGAAGCGGTGGGCCTCGTCACGCACCCGCTGCAGCAGATACAGGCCCTCACTGGAGCGCGGCAGGATCACCGGGAACTCCTGATCGGGCAGCCACACCTCCTCCAACCGCTTGGCCAAGCCACACAGCGCCACATCGGTGAACCCGACCTCTGCCATGGCCCGAGCGGCGGCAGCCACCTGCGGCGCGCCGCCGTCGACCACCACCAACGAGGGGGCATAGGCGAACCGCCGCGGCACCCCGGTCTCGGGGTCGACCAGCATCGGCCCCTCGGCCTCCCCGACGTCCTGGGCGCGGTCGTCCTGCAGGCGCCGGAAACGCCGAGTGATCACTTCATGCATCGCCGCGACATCGTTGGAGCCGTCGACCGTCCGGATCACGAAGCGCCGATACTCGCTCTTGCGCGCCAGGCCGTCCTCGAAGACCACCATCGACCCCACCACCTCGCTGCCTTGGGTGTGGGAGATGTCGTAACACTCGATCCTCAGCGGGACCTCCGGCAGGTCGAGCGCCTCCTGCAGTTCCTCCAGCGCCCGGTTGCGCACCGACAGGTCAGAGGAGCGCCGCAGCTTGTGAATCGCCAGCACCTCGGTGGCGTTGCGGGCGGCCGTCTGCAGCAACGCCGCCTTCTCGCCGCGCTGCGGCACCCGCAACTCGACCTTCGCCCCCCGCTGCTCGCTCAGCAGCTGCGCGAGCACCCGCCCTGATGCGGGTTGGTTCGGCAGCAGCACCAGCGGCGGAATGTCGTGGTCGTTCTCGGCGTAGAGCTGGAAGAGGAACTGCTCCAGCAATTCCCCGGCATCGCCCTCATCGCGCTCGGCGACCCAGCCACGCTCGCCGCGGATCCGGCCATCGCGAACGTGGAACACCTGGACGGCGACCTCCAACGGATCGGTCGCCAGCGCGACGACATCGGCGTCGGTGCCGTCCGGCAGCACGATCGCGTTCTTCTCCGACGCCTGGCGCAGCGCGGTGAGCCGGTCACGCAGCACCGCGGCCCGCTCGAACTCCTCAGCCTGGGCGGCGGCGTACATGTCGGCTTCCAGCCCGCGCATCAGGCCCCGGGTGCGGCCGGCGAGAAACTCGCACACCCCTTCGACGAGTTCGCGATGATCTTCGGCGTCGATGCGGCCCACACACGGAGCGGCGCATTTGCCGATGTAGCCCAACAAGCAGGGACGACCCGAGGACCGCGCACTGTTGAACACCCCTTGAGTGCATGATCGCATCGGGAAGACCCGCAGCAGCGAGTCGATGGTCTCCCGAATCGCCCACGCCTGGGCGTACGGCCCGAAGTAGCGATTCTGCTTTCGCTTGGCACCGCGTCCGACGAAGATCCGGGGGAACTCATCGCTCCAGGTGACCGCCACCCACGGATAGGACTTGTCGTCGCGGTACTTGATGTTGAACCGCGGGTCGTACTGCTTGATCCAGGTGTATTCCAGCTGGAGGGCTTCCAACTCGTTGCGCACCAGCGTCCACTCGACCTTCGCAGCGGTGCGCACCATGGTCTGGGTACGGAAATGAAGCGCGGCCGGGTCGGCGAAGTAGGAGCTGAGCCGCTGACGCAGGTTGATCGCCTTGCCGACATAGATCACCCGGCCCTCGGCATCGGAGAACCGATAGACCCCTGGCCCGGTCGGGATCGTTCCGGGCGCCGGACGATAGCTGGCCGGATCAGCCACGACACTCCTTGATCAACACGGCATTCAGCATAGGCATCGGCGCCGACAACCGACCGCCGACCCGCATCCGGGCGCGATGACCGGGTCAGCACTGCTGCCATTGCCCTGTGCGATCGCCGGCCTCAGGCCTAGCCTGGCATCACCGTTGATCGGAGGAATCATGCTCGAGAATCCGTCGCCTCCCGCCTCTATATCTCGCCGCACCGCCTTGGTCGGTATCGGCGGAGCCACCCTCGCCCTCTGCCTGGGCTGCAGCGCACAGGGCGCGGCGTCCTCCGGCCCGGTGACCGTCAACGTCTCCGAGGTGCCGGTCGGGTCAGGCACCATTGTCGGAAGTTTCGTGGTCACCCAGCCGCAAGCAGGCACCTTCGAAGCCTTCAACGGTGCCTGCACCCATCAAGGCTTCATCGTCCAGCAGGTGACCACCTCGGCGATCGTCTGCGGACGCCACGGCAGCACCTACGCGCTCACCGATGGCTCGGTGATCACCGGCCCGGCCACACGTCCGCTGGCCAAGGCCACCGTGACCCGCAACGGCGACCTGCTAACCATCTCCTGACCCAGCGCGCCGCGCCAGCCATCACCGCCACAGCCGATCACGGTCCGCGCGGTGGCACCCGGACGTCGTCGGGGCGTCGCAAGGGCGGGTGCAGGGGCGTCGCAGGGGGCGACTCAACTCGCGCTGAGCAACGTCTCCTCGCCGATCGGCGGGGAGACGGCCAGCACCTCCTTCAGGAACCTGCCGGTATGCGAATCCGGGTGCGCAGCGACCTCCTCCGGCGTACCTTCGGCCACGACCAGACCGCCGCGCGAACCACCCTCGGGGCCGAGATCGATCACCCAGTCGGCCGCCTTGATCACGTCCAGGTTGTGTTCGATCACCACCACCGTGTTGCCCTTGTCGACCAGCGATTGGAGCACTTCGAGCAACTTGCGAATGTCCTCGAAGTGCAGACCGGTGGTCGGCTCATCGAGCACATAGAAGGTCCGCCCGGTCGAGCGCTTCTGCAGTTCGGCGGCCAGCTTCACCCGCTGCGCCTCCCCCCCGGACAGGGTGGTGGCCGGTTGCCCCAAACGGACATAGCCGAGCCCGACATCGACCAGAGTGCGAAGATGCCGGGCGATCGCCTCGATCGGCGCGAAGAACTCGAGCGCCTCCTCGATCGGCATGTCCAGCACCTCGGAGATGGTCTTGCCCTTGTAGTGCACCTCCAAGGTCTCCCGGTTGTACCGGGCTCCGTGACAGACCTCACAGGGGACGTACACGTCGGGCAGGAAGTTCATCTCGATCTTGATCGTGCCCTCACCCGCGCAGTTCTCGCAGCGCCCACCCTTGACGTTGAAGGAGAACCGGCCCTGCTGATAGCCGCGCACCTTGGCCTCAGGAGTCTCGGAGAACAACTTGCGGATCCGGTCGAACACCCCGGTGTAGGTGGCCGGATTCGACCGCGGCGTGCGTCCGATCGGCGACTGATCGACGTGGATGCTCTTGTCGATGTGCTCGGCGCCGGTGAGCTGGCGGTGATGCCCCGGCACTACCTTCGAGCCGTAGATCTTCTTCGACAGCGCCGCGTACAGGATCGAGTTCACCAGCGACGACTTGCCCGACCCGGACACCCCGGTGACCGCCACGAACTGCCCCAGCGGGAAGCTGACGGTGACGTCGCACAGGTTGTGTTCGCTGGCGCCATGGACGGTCACCGCCTTACCGGTGGACGGACGCCGGGTGGTCGGCATCGGAATCCGTCGCCGTCCCGACAGATACGCCCCGGTGATCGAGGTGGGGTGGTTCAGCAATTCGGAAACCGGACCGCTCACCACCACCTCTCCGCCGTGCTCGCCGGCGCCCGGACCGATGTCGACGGCCCAGTCGGAGGCGCGGATGGTGTCCTCGTCGTGTTCGACCACGATCAGCGTGTTGCCCAGCCGCTTCAACCGCAGCAGCGTCTCGATCAGGCGATGGTTGTCGCGCTGGTGCAGACCGATCGACGGCTCGTCCAACACATACAACACGCCGACCAGGCCCGAGCCGATCTGGGTGGCCAGGCGGATCCGCTGCGCCTCCCCGCCCGACAGGCTGCCGGCGGTGCGCGACAAGGTGAGGTAGTCCAACCCGACATCGAGCAGGAAGCGGACCCGTTCGTTGATCTCCTTCACCAAGCGCTCCGCGATCCGCGCGTCACGCTCGCTGAGCACCAGTCCGCTCATGAAGCCGGCCAGCTCGGAAATCGCCAGCGCCGACACTTCGGCGATATTGCGCTCCCCCACCGTCACCGCCAACGAGGACGGCTTGAGCCGATCACCGTTGCAGGTCAGACACGGCACCTCACGCATGTAGCCGGCGTAGCGCTCACGGGCGTTGTCGGACTCGGCCTCCGAATGCCGCCGACGCACGTACGGCAGGGCACCTTCGTACTTGGCCCGGTAGGTGTGGTCGCGGCCGTGCCGTGACCGGCTGTGCACCGTGACCTGTCCCGGAACCCCCATCAGCAGCAGCTTCTGCACGCGGTCGGGCAACTGCTCCCACGGGGTATCGACGCTGAAGTCCTCCTGCTCGGCGAGGGCGACGAACAGGTTCTGGAAGAAGCCCGCCACGTACGGCGTGGTCCAGATCGCGATCGCGCCATCGGCCAGGCTCTTGGTGGTGTCGGGTACCACCAACTCGGCGTCCACCTCCATCCGGGTACCGAGGCCCGAGCACGCCGGACACGCGCCCCACGGAGCGTTGAATGAGAACTGCCGCGGTTCGAGCTCTTCGATGGCGACGTCGTGGCCGTTCGGGCAGGCCAGCTTCTCGGAGAACGAACGCTCCCGCTGCGGGTCGGTCGTCGCACGATCGACGAAGTCGATGGTCAGCACTCCCCCGGCCAGCCCCAAGGCGGTCTCGACCGAATCGGTGAGTCGCTGCTTGATCGAGGCCTTGGCCGACAGCCGGTCGACGATCACCTCGATCGAGTGCTTCTTCTGCTTATCGAGGGTCGGCGGTTCGGTGAGCTGATGCAGTTCGCCGTCGACACGGACCCGCGCCAAGCCCTGCCCGGCGAGCTGGCGGAACAGATCGACGTATTCGCCCTTGCGTCCGCGTACCACCGGCGCCAGCACCTGGAACCGGGTGCCCTCCGGCAGTTCGAGCAGCCGATCGACGATCTGCTGCGGCGATTGGCGTGCGATCGGCTCGCCACATTCGATGCAGTGCGGCTGGCCGATCCGGGCGAACAACAGCCGCAGATAGTCGTAGATCTCGGTGATCGTGCCTACCGTGGAGCGAGGGTTGCGGCTGGTCGACTTCTGGTCGATCGACACCGCCGGCGACAGCCCCTCGATGAAGTCGACATCGGGCTTGTCCATCTGACCGAGGAACTGGCGGGCATAGGCCGAAAGGCTCTCGACATAACGGCGCTGGCCCTCAGCGAAGATCGTGTCGAACGCCAGGCTGGACTTGCCGGACCCCGACAGCCCGGTGAACACGATCATCGAGTCCCTGGGCAGGTCGAGACTGACGTTGCGCAGGTTGTGTTCGCGGGCACCACGGACGATCAAACGGTCATTCACGTCGATCATGCTAGATGCTGTCGCCGACATTTCTTCTGGGCACGATTGGCCCCCGGCCCCGGTTGGCCCTAGGTTTGCCTCCATGAACCAGTACCCGGGGCCGGTTCCGTTGGAAGATGTGCATCGGTGGAAGACCGAGCTCACCCAACGTCTGCTGGGCTACACCATCGCCTTCACCGAGGACGAGTGGCACCAGCCTGCCCGCCTGCCCGGATGGTCGCGCGCACACCTGGCCACCCATCTGGCCCGCAACGCCGACCAACTCACGGCGATCCTGACCGAAGTGGCGGCCGGACGCCCCCAGCCGGAGCCGGCCGACACCGCGACCCAGCGCTCCCAGTTGGAGGCCGGGGCCGACCGCAACGGATTGGCCATCCAGATCGATCTGGATGCCGCCTCCGGCGCTCTGCAGCAGGCGATCGAACACGTCACCGACTGGGACGCCGAGGTCACCATCCATGGCGAGCGCCTGCCGCTGCCGGCGCTGCCGATGGACCGCTTGCACGAACTGAGCCTCCACCTGCTCGACCTCGATTGCGGCGCAGGCGTTGAGGCCATCCCCGCCGGTGCTGCGGAGTGGCTGCTGCGCTGGGCGCTCTTCCGGCTGAAGGACGCCGGCCTGCCGGCGATCACCCTGAACACCACGTCGGTGCAGGACACGATCGGCACCGGCACCGACCTGCCTTTGTCGATCAGCGGCAGCGACGTCGATGTCTGGGGCTGGCTGACCGGACGACTCGGCCCGGACTCGGTGGACGGCGCCGACGGCCTGATCCTGCCGCTGCTCTCCTAGGACGTCCGCGCGCCGCGCAGTCAACCGCACCGATCCGCACCGCTCACGTCACCGCCAGCGGCGGGTCGATCAATGCTGAGCCGACCGACGCCGATCCACCGCCAAGCTGGCGATGGTGGTCACGGTGAGGGTGCCGATGATCACCAACAGAGAGAACCAGATCGGAATCTCCGCGTTGAAGCCGAGGCGTTCGTCCCAGCCGTACTCATGCATCGCGTGCAGGAGCAGTTTCATCCCGATGAAGGCGAGGATGACCGACAATCCGACCGACAGGTAGATCAACCGGTCCAACAGCCCACCGATCAGGAAGTACAGCTGGCGCAGCCCCATCAGGGCGAACACGTTCGCGGTGAACACCAGGTAAGCCTCTTGGGTCAGCCCGTAGATCGCCGGGATCGAGTCGAGCGCGAACAACAGATCAGTGGTGCCGAGGGCGACGATCACGAACAGCATCGGGGTGATCAGCGTCTTTCCGTCCAGCCGAACCACGAGCTTGGTGCCATGAAACTCCTCGGTGGCCCGGAACTTTCGACGCACCCAGCGCATGACCGCGTTCTCGGTCATCTCGTCGGAATCGTCGGGCTTTCGGTAGTCGAGGTAGAGCTTGACCGCGGTGTAGATCAGGAATGCACCGAACAGGAAGAACACCCAGACGAACGCCTCGATCGCTGCGGCGCCGATGCCGATGAAGATCCCTCGCAGGACCAGCGCCAAGACGATGCCCACCATCAGGGCGTACTGCTGCAACTGCCGCGGCACCCGCAGGTTCGCCATGATCAGCACGAAGATGAACAGGTTGTCCACGCTCAGGCTGTACTCGGTGAGCCAGCCGGCGAAGAACTCGCCCGCATAGCGCGGGCCCGACGTCACCCAGATGCCGATGCCGAAGATGACCGCCAGCGCGGAGAACGCGGCGATCGCCAGGCCGGCCTCCTTCATCGACGGCTCGTGCGGGCGCCGTGCGATGTAGATCAGGTCGATGCCGAGGATCACCACCATGGCCACGATCGTGATCAGCCACGCTTCGGTGGTTACGTGCATCGACAACCCTTCTCCATGCCGACGCCAGAGCGGCCCGCGGCTCTCGCCATTCTCTCAGGGCTCCGCAGTCGGGCCAACTCCTAGGCAGTGGCGGCGATGATCTGACGAAGTGTCTTCTTCAGGTCGGCGACCTCGTCGCGCAGCCGGGCCGCCAGCTCGAACTGGAGTTCGGCGGCAGCAGTGTGCATCTGGTCGGTGAGTTCGCTGATCAATGAGGTCAGCTCGGCAGCGGGCAACTCCCCCAGGTCACGTTGACGCACCGCGGAGCTCGGCACCGGCGAGGTCGGTCGGCGACCGCCACGGCTGACCAGTTCTTCGGTGTCGGCGTCCTCCCGGGCCAACAGGTCGGTGAGATCGGCGATCTTCTTGCGCAACGGCTGTGGATCGATCCCGCGCTCGGTGTTGTAGGCGACCTGCTTGGCACGCCGCCGATTGGTCTCGTCGATCGCCGCGGCCATGGACGGGGTGATCTTGTCTGCGTACATGTGCACCTGACCGCCGACATTACGAGCCGCGCGACCGATGGTCTGGATCAGGGACCGCTCCGAACGCAGGAAGCCCTCCTTGTCGGCGTCGAGGATTGAGACCAGGCTCACCTCCGGCAGGTCCAGCCCCTCGCGCAGCAGGTTGATCCCCACCAGCACGTCGAACACTCCCAGCCGAAGCTCGCGCAGCAGCTCGATCCGGCGCAGAGTGTCGACCTCGGAGTGCAGGTAGCGCGTCCGCACCCCGTTCTCCATCAGGTAGTCGGTGAGGTCCTCGGCCATCTTCTTGGTCAGCGTGGTGACCAGGACCCGCTCGTTGGCGGCAGCCCGGGCGGTGATCTCGGCCATCAGGTCGTCGATCTGGCCCTTCGTCGGTTTGAGCACGATTTCGGGGTCGACCAGACCGGTGGGGCGAATCAACTGCTCCACCACACCATCGGCCTTGGCCATCTCGTACGGCCCCGGCGTGGCCGACAGGTAGATGGTCTGACCGATGCGCTCGACGAACTCCTCCCAGCGCAGCGGACGGTTGTCCATCGCCGACGGCAACCGGAAACCGTGCTCGACCAGGGTGCGCTTGCGGGACATGTCGCCCTCGTACATGCCACCGATCTGCGGCACGGTGACGTGTGACTCGTCGATGACCAGCAGGAAGTCTTCGCTGAAGTAGTCCAGCAGACAGTTGGGCGCAGTGCCCTGCTCGCGTCCATCGATGTGGCGGGAGTAATTCTCGATACCCGAGCAGGTGCCGATCTGGCGCATCATCTCCAGGTCGTAACCGGTACGCATCCGCAACCGCTGAGCCTCCAGCAGCTTGCCCTCGGCCTCCAGATCAGCCAATCGCACCGCGAGCTCGGCCTCGATGTCGTTGATGGCGCGCTCCATGCGCTCCGGGCCGGCCACGTAGTGCGAGGCCGGGAACACGTAAATCTCGGTGTCGTTGCTCAGCACCGCTCCACTGACCGGATGCAGGGTGGACAGCGCCTCGATCTCGTCGCCGAAGAACTCCACCCGGACGGCATGCTCCTCATACATCGGGAACACCTCGACGGTGTCGCCGCGCACGCGGAAGGTGCCACGGGTCCCGGCCAGATCGTTGCGGACGTACTGGATGTCGACCAGGCGGCGCAGCAGCGTGTCGCGGTCGGTCTCCTCGCCCACCCGCAGCCGCACCATCCGGTCGACGTACTCCTGCGGCGTGCCCAGACCGTAGATCGCCGAGACAGTGGCCACCACAATGACGTCACGCCTGGTCAGCAACGAGTTGGTGGCCGAGTGTCGCAACCGCTCGACCTCCTCGTTGAGGGAGGAGTCCTTCTCGATGTAGGTGTCGGTCTGGGGGACGT
>CAZLJN010000066.1:0-9641 GCA_964559815.1 uncultured Propionibacteriaceae bacterium | reverse complement strand
TGGAGCTGCAGATCCGTACCCACGAGATGCACCGGCAGGCCGAGTACGGCGTCGCTGCCCACTGGAAGTACAAAGAGGGCAAGGTCGATGGCACCGAACTGAAGTGGGTGCAGCAGATCAGCCAGTGGCAGCGGGAGACCGAGGACCCGGCGGAGTTCCTGGACACCCTGCGCTTCGAGATCGCCACCGACGAGGTGTTCGTCTTCACCCCCAAGGGCGATGTGGTCAGCCTGCCGTCCGGCGCCACCCCGGTCGACTTCGCTTACTCGGTGCACACCGAGGTCGGGCACCGCACCATCGGCGCTCGGGTGAACGGACGCCTGGTGTCGCTGGAGTCGGCGCTGTCCAGCGGTGACGTGGTCGAGGTGCTCACCTCGAAGGCCAGCAATGCCGGTCCCAGCCGCGACTGGCTGAACTTCGTCAAGAGTCCCCGCGCCCGCAGCAAGATCCGCCACTACTTCTTGAAGGAGCGGCTGGAAGAGTCGATCGACGTCGGCAAGGATTCGCTGACCAAGCAGCTGCGCGACGCCGGCATCCCGCTGCAGCGCCTGCTCACCCCGGAGAACATGGCCGGGGTCGTGGAGCACTTCCGGGTGCGTGACATCAACGCCTTGTACGCCGCTATCGGCGAGGGCTCGGTCAGCCCGCACGCGGTCGTCCAACGCCTGATCAGTGGCGCCGGCGGCACCGAGGAGGTCGCTGAGATCGGCGGCGAGGACACCTCGGTGATCACCCGCACCCGACGCGCCCGTCCCTCGGGCAACGAATCCGGTGTGGTCGTCCAGGGCGATTCGGACGTGTGGGTGAAGTTGGCGCGATGCTGCCGTCCGGTGCCCGGTGACAAGATCGTCGGTTTCGTCACCAGGGAGAGCGGGATCTCGGTTCACCGGGAGGACTGTCCCAACATCAACGCCCTGAATCAGACTCCCGAACGCCTGGTCGAGGTCACCTGGGCGCCGACCGCCGGCAGCTCATTCCTGGTGGCCTTGATGGTCGAGGGCCTGGACCGCACCGGCATCCTGTCGGAGATCACCAAGGTGATGGGGGAGCACCACATCTCGATTCAGACCGCGACCTTGAACACCACCAAGGACCACAAGTTCCGGTTCCGGTTCGCCTTCGAGACCACCGACCTGACCCACCTGCAGCACCTGATCTTCGCGATCAAGAAGGTCCCCGGCGTCTTCGACGCCTACCGACTGAAGAACTGAGCGGTCGCACCGTCGGTACGACTCCCTGAGCTACGACTTCCTCAACCACGGGACCCTGAGCGGCGAAGAACTGCTCAGGGTCTCGCGCGCTGTTCAGCGGTTGAAGTCGGCCAAGGTCTCCTTGGCCTGGGCGAGCCACGCCGAGTAGGTGTCGATCGATTCCTGGGCCTTGGCAGCAGCCGACAGATCGCCGCGGGCGTTAGCCTTCTCGATCTTGCCGGTGAGCTTGTCGATCTCGGCCGACAGCATCGCCACGGTCTCTTCGGCGCGGGCCTTGGCCTCGGGATCGGTGCGTCGCCACTCGTCCTCCTCGGCCGAGCGGACGGCAGCCTCCAGCGCCCGGACGCGAGCGTCCAGAGAGCGGATCTGGTCGCGAGGAACCCGGCCCAGACCGTTGTACTTCTCCAGGAAGCTGCGGAACGCGGCCCGTGCGGTGTTCAGATCGGTCACCGGCACGATGGTCGCCTCTGCCTCATCGAGGAGGGCACGCTTGGCGTCCAGATTGGCGCCGTACTCGGCGTCCTGGGCGGTGAGCACGGCCGACCGAGCTGAGAAGAAGTCGTCCTGAATGCCGCGGAACTCGGCCCACAGGGCGTCGTCCACCTCGCGCGGAGCCGGTCCGACGGCCTTCCAGCGCGCCATCAGGTCGCGGAAGGCGGCGGCGGTTGCACCCCATTCGGTCGAGGCGGCCAGTTCGCGCGCCTCGGCGATGATCTGTTCCTTCGCCTCGCGGGCACCCTCGCGTCGGGCGGACTGCTCGGCGAACTGAGCCTTGCGGCGCCGGGTGTAGGTGGTGCGGGCGGCGGAGAAGCGGTGCCACAGCGCGTCGTCGGTGGCCCGATCGATGCGCGGCAGAGCCTTCCACTCGTCCAGCAGCGTGCGGAACCGGTTCACTCCGCCACGCCAGTCGTTGCCGGCGGCCAGGGTCTCGGCCTCTGCCACCATGGCTTCCTTCGCCTGACGGGTCGCGTCCAACTGCTTGGCGCGTTCGGCCTTGCGAGCGGCACTTTGCTCGTCGAGCAGCGGGGTCAGGGCGTCCAGCCGGGCAGCGAGGGCGGCCAGGTCGCCGACCGCGTTCGCACCGGCGACAGCCGTGCGCACGGTGGCGATGCTGTGGCGCGCCTCATCGGGGGTCAGCGCCCGCGAGCGCACCCGCGTCTCCAGTAATCCCACCTCCACTTCCAACGCTTCAAAGCGGCGGACGTAGAAAGCCATGGCCTCTTCGGCGCTGGCATCGGGGATTTGACCGACGCTGCGTTCGCCGTCTTCGGTGCGCACGTAAACCGTGCCATCGGAGTCGACACGGCCGAAAGCGTCCGGACCTGTACTGGATGTCATGGGGTTCATCTTGCCCGATCTGGACGCGATTGTGGCAACGCAGTCACAACCGCAGCCTCCGATAGGCTGTCAGATGTGTTTCTGGCGACCTTGGCAACCGGCTATTGGCAGGCGAACTGCTATCTCGTCGCAGCTCCCGGACTGTCCCAGTGTGTGATCATCGACCCTGGGCAGGGCAGCGCTGACGGTGTGCGGACGATCCTGGCCAACAATCAACTCACCCCGCGGGCGATCCTGCTCACCCACGGTCATTTCGATCACGTTGCCGATGCCGCGACGCTGGCCGATGAGTTCAATGTCGCAGTCCACATCCACTCCGCCGATCAGCACCTGCTCACCGATCCGGGCGCGGGGCTGAGTCCCGATGGCGCGGCCATGGTCCGAAAGCTGGTCGGGACGTCGCTGGCCGCGCCAGCCCGCGTCGAGACCTACGAACCCGGTCAGGACCTGCACCTGGCCCAACTCACCTTCAGCATCACCGAGGCCCCCGGCCACACCGCCGGTAGCGTGCTGATCGGGACCGACTATCACGGGCATCCGGAGATCCGGCGGCTGGTGTTCAGCGGAGACGTGGTCTTCGCCGGTTCGGTGGGCCGCACCGATCTGCCCGGCGGCAACTCCGCGGTGATGATGCGCACCTTGAGTCAGGTCGTGCTCGGCCTGGGTGATGACGTTGCGCTGCTGCCGGGTCACGGTGAACAGACCACCATGGTCGACGAACGTGCGACCAACCCCTACCTGCAACCCACTTTCCTGAGGAACTGATGGCCAGTACTGAGCCCCGACGCAGCGCCCGTCCCAAGCCCCTATCGGGATTCCCCGAGTTCCTGCCGTCCGGCCGGATCGTCGAGCAGCGGGTATTGGCCAGCCTGGCCGACACCTTCGAGCTGCACGGCTTCGGGTCGATCGAGACCCGGGCGGTGGAGCCGCTGAGTGAACTCACCCGCAAGGGCGAGATCGACAAGGAGGTCTTCGTGGTGCGTCGGCTACACGCCGACGCCGACGCCACCGACGAGTTGGGCCTGCACTTCGACCTGACCGTGCCGTTCGCCCGCTATGTGCTGGAGAACTCCGGCCAGTTGAATTTCCCGTTCCGGCGCTACCAGATCCAGAAGGCCTGGCGCGGCGAGCGTCCGCAGGAGGGCCGCTACCGGGAGTTCACGCAGGCCGACATCGACATCGTCGGTTCAGAGACTCTGGCCGCCCACCACGACGCCGAGTTGCCCCTGGTCACCTTGGAGGCGCTGGAGCGGCTGCACGTCGACTTCGGTGTGCCGGTGGCGACGATGAGCGTCAGCAACCGGCAACTGGCTGAGGGCTTCTACCGCGGGCTCGGCATCGAGGATCACCTCGCCGTGCTGCAGCGGGTGGACAAGCTCGACAAGATCGGACCGGTCAAGGTCGCTGCGCTGCTCACCGAGGAGGTGGGTCTGCCCCAGGCGGTGGCCGACAAGTGCCTGGCCCTGGCCGGGATCCGGACCGCGGATGCGTCCTTCGTCGACCAGGTGACCGCGCTGGGCGTGGAGCATCCCTTGCTGACCACCGGCCTGGAACTGTTGGCCGGCGTGGTCGAGGCAGCGGCCACAGTGGTACCCGGACGCCTGGTGGCTGACCTGAAGATCGCGCGTGGTCTGGACTACTACACCGGAACGGTCTACGAGACCACCATGGCCGGCTACGAGTCGATGGGCTCGATCTCCTCCGGCGGGCGCTACGACTCGCTGGCCAGCGACGGCAAGACCAGCTACCCCGGCGTCGGGCTGAGCATCGGGGTCAGCCGGATCCTGGTGCCGCTGCTCGGCAAGGGCGTACTGACCGCGTCGCGCAGCGTGCCGACCTGTGTGCTGGTGGCCGTCGATTCCGAAGAGACCCGGACGTCCGCGGTCGCGGTGGCCACCCAGTTGCGTGCCCGGGGGATCGCCTGCGAAGTCGCCCCCAAGGCCGACAAGTTCGGTAAGCAGATCCGCTATGCCGACCGCCGCGGCATTCCGTTCGTCTGGTTCGGCTCCGGCGAGGTCAAGGACATCCGCAGCGGCGAACAGACCCCCGCCGACGCCGCCACCTGGCAGCCGCCGGAGGCCGACCGCAAGCCGATGGTCGTAAGATCATCGCTGGCCCAGTGAGGGCTGCAGAAAGGAACCATGCCGTGATTCGCACCCACAACGCGGGCCAGTTGCGTCCAGAGCACGTCGGCACCGAGGTCACTTTGGCCGGTTGGGTCGCCAAGCGCCGGGATCTGGGCGGGGTCGCCTTCATCGATCTTCGTGATGCCAGCGGCATCGTGCAGGTCGTGGTGCGCGATGACGTCCTGGAGAGCTCCGGCGCGCACGCGCTGCGCAACGAGTTCTGCATCAAGGTCACTGGCGTGGTCGAGGCGCGCAGCGCCGACACCGTCAACGCCGCGATCGCCACCGGCGAGATCGAGGTGGCCATCACCGGCCTGGAGGTGCTGAACCCGTCGGCGCCGCTGCCGTTCCAGATCGACGAGCGAGTGAACGTCGGTGAAGAGGCGCGGCTGAAGTACCGCTACCTCGACCTGCGTCGGCCCGCCCCGGCGGCGGCCATCCGGCTGCGCTCGGCGATCAGCAAGGCCGCCCGCGACGTCCTGGCCGACCGCGGTTTCGTCGAGATCGAAACCCCCACGCTGACCCACTCCACGCCCGAAGGCGCCCGCGACTTCGTGGTGCCGGCCCGGCTGTCGCCCGGCTCGTGGTACGCGTTGCCGCAGAGCCCCCAGCTGTTCAAGCAGCTGCTGATGGTCGCCGGCATGGAGCGCTACTACCAGATCGCGCGCTGCTACCGCGACGAGGACTTCCGCGCCGACCGCCAGCCGGAGTTCACCCAGCTGGACATCGAGATGAGCTTCGTCGATCAGGAAGACGTGATCGAGGTCGGTGAGGCCGTGGTGTCGGCGCTGTGGGCGTTGAAGGGCCACCAGCTGACGCTGCCGCTGCCGCGGCTGACCTACGCCGAGGCGATGGACACCTACGGCTCGGACAAGCCCGATCTGCGTTTCGGGCTGCCGCTGACCGAACTGACCGACTTCTTCGTCGACACCACCTTCCGGGTCTTCCAGGCGCCGTACGTCGGCGCCGTGGTGATGCCCGGTGGCGCCGGCCAGCCGCGACGCACCTTCGATGCCTGGCAGGAATGGGCCAAGCAGCGCGGCGCCAAGGGCCTGGCCTACGTCACCATCAGCGAGGACGGCGAACTCGGCGGCCCGGTCGCCAAGAACATCACCGATGCTGAGCGGGCCGGCTTGGCCGATCGGGTCGGCGCCAACCCTGGTGACTGCATCTTCTTCGCCGCCGGCACCCGCAAGGCGTCCCAGTCGCTGCTGGGCGCGGTGCGCAACGAGATCGCCAAGCGGCTGGACCTCATCGATCCCGACACCTGGTCGCTGCTGTGGGTGGTCGACGCCCCGCTGTTCGAGCCCAGCTCGGACGCGGTGGCCGCCGGTGACGTGGCCGTGGGGGAGGGCGCCTGGACCGCGGTGCATCACGCCTTCACCTCGCCCAAGCCGGAGTCCATCGACACCTTCGACACCGATCCCGGTTCGGCGCTGGCCTACGCCTACGACATCGTCTGCAATGGCAACGAGATCGGTGGCGGCTCGATCCGTATCCATCGCCGCGACGTGCAGGAGCGGGTCTTCAAGGTGATGGGGATCACCGAGGAGCAGGCCGAGGCGCAGTTCGGCTGGTTCTTGGAGGCCTTCACCTTCGGTGCGCCGCCGCATGGTGGCATCGCCCTCGGCTGGGACCGGATCACCGCGCTGCTGGCCGGCGCCGATTCGATCCGCGACGTGATCGCCTTCCCGAAGACCGGCGGCGGCTTCGACCCCCTGACCGGGGCGCCGGCGCCGATCACCGCGGCGCAGCGCAAGGAAGCAGGCGTCGATTACGTCGCTCCCGCGCCGAAGGCCGCCGAACAGGCCTGACCACAACGCATGCAGGGCCCCGGACGAATCCGTCCGGGGCCCTGCTGTGCTGTGGGGGAGTCAGCGCAACTGGTCGGGATTGGCCAGGTCGTCATCGCTGGCCAGTAGCCCGTAGAGCTTGCGGCGCGCCTCGGCGATGATCGCTGCTGCGGCCGAATGCTGGGCGGCGGTGCCGTTGCGGGACAACTCCTTGGCCGCCCCTCCCAGGGCGCCGAACTCGCGCCACATCGACTGCATCTCCTCATGCGTCAGCCCGGCGACAGCCTCATTGACCGCCTCCCAGGGACGGTCGGCGCCTTCGGCGGCCGCGCGTCCGGTCTCGGTCAGGCGGAAGGCCTTCTGGCCTTCATTGTCGAAGGCCTCGATCAGCCCCTCGTCCTCCCGTTGCGCCAGCGCGGGGTAGACCGCGCCCGGGCTGGGCTTCCAGGCGCCATCGGTGCGCTCGGCCAGGGTCTGCATGATCTGGTAGCCGTTGAGGCTCTCCTCGGCCAGCAGGGCCAGGATCGCGTTGCGGACATGGCCGCGGCGCCCCCGTCCGCGACCACGGGGCCCCATCGGCCCACCCGGCCCGAACGGTCCGCCGGGGCCGAAAGGCCCACCAGGACCCACCGGCCCGCCGAAGGGCGCGAAGGCGCCGTGTCCGAAATCCATGGGGACGCCGTGGCGCCCCCGTCCCCGACCGCGTCCGCGGCCGCTCCATTCGCTGTGTTCCGTCATGGTGATACTCCAAAGTTCTATGGTCGGCACGTCGCCGATATATCGAGAATAGCTCGATAATCACGGACGGACAAGGGGGACGGTGGGTGTAGCGTCTGGCGGGTGGAGACCGACCTGTTTGGCGAGCCGGTAGGCACGCCCACCGTGGCCGGGTCACTAGCTGGCGCCGCCCATGGCGAGGTACCGCTGGCAGTGCGCCTGAGGCCGCGCACCATCGACGAGATCGTCGGTCAAGACCACCTGCTGGGGCCGGGCGCACCACTACGCCGCCTGGCCGAGGACGGCGCAGCCACCTCGGTATTCCTTTGGGGGCCGCCCGGCGTCGGCAAGACCACCATCGCGTCGGTGATCTCCAGCGTCGGACGTCGGCGCTTCGTCGAGATCTCCGCGGTCACCGCCGGGGTCAAGGACGTCCGCGCCGTGCTGGCCGAGGCCCAGCGCCACCTCGCCCGCGGAATCGGCACCGTGCTGTTCGTCGACGAGGTGCATCGCTTCTCCAAGACCCAACAGGACGTGCTGCTGCCGGCGGTGGAGAACCGGCTGGTGACCCTGATCGCCGCCACCACCGAGAATCCATCGTTCTCGGTGATCTCGCCGCTGCTGAGCCGCTCCCTGCTGCTCACCCTGAAGCCTCTGACCGATACCGACGTGGCCACGCTGCTGGAGCGTGCGTTGACCGACGAGCGCGGGCTGGCCGGACGCTTCCGCCTCACCGACGCCGCCCGCGAGGCGCTGCTGCGGTTCGCCGCCGGGGACGCTCGACGCGCGCTCACCTATCTGGAGGAGGCCGCAGCCGGGGCAGCCGCCGTCGACGTCGACGTGATCGATCCCGACATCGTCGCCTCGGCGGTGGATTCGGCCGTGGTGCGCTACGACCGCTCCGGAGATCAGCACTATGACGTGATCAGCGCCTTCATCAAGAGCGTGCGCGGCTCGGACGTGGACGCCGGCCTGCACTATCTCGCCCGAATGATGGAAGCCGGTGAGGACCCCCGCTTCATCGCCCGCCGACTGATCATCCTGGCCAGCGAGGACATCGGCATGGCCGCGCCGTCGGTGCTGCAGACCTGCGTGGCCGCCGCGCAGGCCGTCCAGCTGATCGGACTGCCCGAAGCCCGGCTCAACCTCGCCCAGGCCGTCATCGCGTGCGCGCTGGCGCCGAAGTCGAATGCGGTGATCACCGCCATCGATGCCGCCATCGCCGACGTCCGGCGAGGCCGGATCGGCACGGTGCCGCCGCATCTGCGCGATGCGCACTACTCCGGGGCCAAGGCGATCGGGCACGGGGCCGGCTATCAGTACGCCCACGACGCCGAGCACGGGGTGGCCGCCCAGCAGTACCTGCCCGACGAACTCTCCGGCACCCAGTACTACCGGCCGACCGACCACGGCAATGAGGCGGCATTGTCACAGCGACTGGCCATGCTGGAAGAACTGCTCGGACGTCGTGCGGGCCCTGCCCGCACCGGCGACTGAGCCGGTCTAGGCTGTGCTGTCCGGCGGAAGCAAAGCCGTCCCACCCGGGTTGGAGTGAGTTGTGAATCCTGTTGTGAAGCCGAACCGCGCGCTGTGGTCGCTGGTGATCGGCTTCTTCATGATCTTGATGGACACCACCATCGTGACGGTGGCCAACCCGCGGATCATGAAGGCCCTCGACGCCGACATCAACCAGGTGATGTGGGCCACCAGCGCCTACCTGCTGGCCTATGCCGTGCCGCTGCTGGTCACCGGACGCCTCGGCGACCGTTTCGGGCCCAAACGGATCTATCTGCTCGGCCTGCTGGTGTTCACCGCGTCGTCGGCCTGGGCCGGGTTTGCGACCTCGGTGGAGCTGCTGATCATCGCCCGCGCCGTCCAGGGCCTGGGGGCGGCGCTACTGACCCCGCAGACGATGGCGGTGATCACCCGGATCTTCCCGCCGCAGTCCCGCGGACGGGCGATGAGCGTGTGGGGGGCTGCCGCCGCGGTGGCCACCTTGGTCGGCCCGATCCTGGGCGGCTTCATCGTCGACGCCTGGGACTGGGAGTGGATCTTCTTCGTCAACGTGCCGATCGGGATCATCGGCATGGTCGCCGCCTGGCGGTTCGTGCCGACGCTCGACACCCACATCCACCGCTTCGACCTGCCCGGCGTCGCCCTGTGGGCGATCGGGATGTTCGCCGTGGTCTTCGCCCTCCAAGAAGGCGAGTCATTCGACTGGGGCACCATCGTGGGGCCGGTGACGGTGATCGGCCTGCTCATCTTCGGGCTGGTGGTGCTGGCGATCTTCCTCGGCTGGCAACGGCTGGGACGCGGCGAACCGCTGCTGCCCCTGCGACTGTTCGGCGACCGCAACTTCGCCCTGGCCAATGCCGCGATCTCCCTGGTCGGAGTCGGCATCACCGCCAGCGCGCTGCCGACGATGTTCTACTACCAGCTGGTCCTCGGTTTCACTC
>CAZLJN010000065.1:7485-9673 GCA_964559815.1 uncultured Propionibacteriaceae bacterium | reverse complement strand
CGCCCATTGATGTCGCGGGGAGGGTCGATGTTGGCCCTCAAGGGGCAGTCGGCCGCCGCGGAGTTGGCCGATGCGAGAGGTGCCCTCACCAAGGCTGGCCTGGTGGGCCGGGTTCATGAGGTGATGGTGCCCGTGGCGGAGGAGCCGACCTGGGTGATTGAGGTCACTCACCGGTAAGGTGTTCGGCTGGCGGGCGGTGACCTCCCTGACGACTGAGGACGCTGCCGTTGGCCCTATTGTGAGGTTTCACGTGAAACATGGACGGTCGCAGGAGTTCGGATGACGATGACAGGTAGCACCGCGCGCCGCGTGGCGTTCGATGGGCCGGATGTCCCAGACGAGCTGGAGGCAGCCGACGATCTCGCTGATGGTGTTTCACGTGAAACACGCCTTCCGCGCCCGACGAAGACCCGCACCATGGTGATCGCCAACCAGAAGGGCGGCGTGGGGAAGACCACCACTGCGGTAAATCTCGCCACGGCGCTGGCGCAGGGCGGACTCAAGGTATTGGTGATTGACCTCGATCCGCAGGGCAACGCATCCACCGCGCTCGGCATCGATCATGGCGAGGGTGTTCAGGGCACCTACGAGGCCCTGTCGGGCGAGGTCTCGATCGGCGAGCTCGTGCAGCGCTCGCCTGAGGCGCCCGGCCTATGGGTACTGCCGGCCACACTCGATCTCGCCGGGGCAGAAATCGGCCTGGTGACCGTTCCGGGGCGTGAAAGCCGCCTGCTCCATGCGCTGCGCGACTTCCGCGCCACCCATCATCCCGATTACGTCTTCATCGACTGCCCGCCTTCGCTGGGGCTCCTCACGCTCAACGCATTGGTGGCCGCAGACGAGATCTTGATCCCGATTCAGTGCGAGTACTACGCGCTGGAGGGCGTCACCCAGTTGCTGCGCACCATCAACCTGGTGAAGGGCTCGATGAATGAGCGGCTGTACCTGTCGACGGTGCTACTCACGATGTTCGACTCCCGCACCCGCCTCGCCTCCCAGGTAGCCTCCGAGGTGCGTCGACACTTCCCGAACGAGACCCTGGCCTCGACCATTCCGCGCTCGGTGCGGGTGTCGGAAGCTCCCAGCTATGGCCAGTCGGTGATCAACTACCATGCCGCGTCGGCCGGCGCTCAGGCCTATTTGGAAGCCGCCGTAGAACTCGCTCAGCGCGGCGCAGCCACGAAGGAGAACGCGTGAACGCCCCCCGTCGAACCGGACTCGGTAAGGGTCTCGGTGACCTGCTGCAGCGCACCGATCCTGAGTTGGCCCCGACGACGTCCGAGGCACCGTCCGGTGAGGTCTCCGGAGCACGTTTCGCTGAGCTGCCGATCGGCTCGATCACACCCAACCCCAAGCAGCCGCGGCTGGTCTTCGATGAGGACGCCCTGGCCGAGCTGGTCGCCTCCATCAGTGAGGTGGGCCTCCTGCAGCCGGTCGTGGTGCGTCCGCTCGATGACGGCAACTATGAGCTGGTCATGGGTGAGCGCCGCCTACGCGCCAGCCAAAAAGCAGGTTTGTCGACAATTCCGGCGATCGTCCGTCGCACCGAGGAAGCCGACCTGCTGCGCGACGCCCTGCTGGAGAACCTGCATCGCGCGCAGTTGAACCCGTTGGAAGAGGCTGCCGCCTACCAGCAGATGCTCGCCGACTTCGGGTGCACCCAGGAAGAGCTGTCCACCCGGATCAAGCGATCGCGTCCGCAGATCTCCAACACGATCCGGCTGCTTCAGTTGCCGGCTGCGGTGCAGCGGCGGGTTGCAGCCGGGGTGCTCAGCGCGGGTCACGCGCGGGCGTTGTTGATGCTGCCGGATGCGGCGGCCATGGAGAAGCTGGCTACCCGGATTGTCGCCGAGGGGTTGTCGGTGCGCGCCACCGAGGAGATCGTCTCCCTGGGTGAGCATGGCGAGAAGCGCGCTCCCCGCAGCAAGAAGCCGGTGACACCGGCGCCGGGCGCCGAGCGGCTGCGCGGTGTGCTCTCGGAGCGGCTCGACACCCGCGTCACCATCGCGGGCACCGCCAAGCGCGGCCGGATCGTCATCGACTACGCCGGTGCCGACGATCTGCAGCGGATCGCCGACCTCCTTCTGTAGCCACGCCGATTTGTCGACAAAGGCGCGTGGGTCTTGGCTAGCCCGCCCGGCTTCGACCCTTCGCCAAGCGCAGGGCCGGCCCAGCTCAGGCCGGCCGA
>CAZLJN010000065.1:3569-7385 GCA_964559815.1 uncultured Propionibacteriaceae bacterium | reverse complement strand
GCTCAGGCGGGCCGAGCTCAGGCGGGCCGAGCTCAGGCGGGCCGAGCTCAGGCGGGCCGAGCTCAGGCGGCGTCGAGTGTGGGGACTGGCTTCACCCGCGCTGTGAGGATGGTGTTGGTTGAGCCGCGGCGGAGCCGCGTGTCGAAACCCCCGGTGCTGTGGTGTGGACGGGTCCCCGCGGTGAGCGTGGCCCCGCCAGGCCCAATCAGCCGGTGCGGCCGGCCCCGACGCGTGTGAGCACCGCAACCGGCGCCGGCGTGGCCCCGAGGTCTGCCGCCACCCATCCCGAGCCGCTCAGCGGCCCGCTGACGGCTCCGCAGGCTGTAGGGCGAGTTCGAGGTGGTCGACGGTGAAGACCAGGCCTGGATAGCGCATTCCGGCCTCGACGGTGACGAACCCCAGCCGGTGGTACCAGTCGGACAACCGGACGTTCTCGGCGACGATCCCGATCCGCAGCACCGTAGCCCCGCCATTCCGGGCACGCCGGGCGGCCTCGGCGACCAGCGACTCCCCGATGCCCTGATGGCGCACCTCGGGGGCGACGGCCACATGCCGCAACGACCACCGTCCCGACTCTCTGCTCGGACCGACGAAGGCACAGCCGGCCAGGCGTCCGGCCACCTCCACGCCGTAGACAGTGAACCCCTTCGCGACCACCTGTGCGACCGCGTCATCCCCCCAGAATGCGGGATTACTAGGGGTGTTGTCCGCAGTGATGCCGTAAGGCTCGGTGACCGTCGCGAAACCGCGCCGAAGGACGTCGGCGCACTCGGCGTATCGCTGCGGCCCGAGCTCCTCCATCGGCTAGCCCTGATGGGCCGCCCAGGCGGCGTCGACCAAAGCCGCGCACAGCACGCCGAAGTCGGTGCCGGCGGCTTCGGCCGCCTGCGGGAACGACGACGTCTCGGTCATGCCCGGGGAGGAGTTCACCTCCAGGAACACCGGCACACCGTCCGGCCGGACGATGATGTCGGCGCGCGACAGCGTGCCCAGGCCGAGCACCTGATGAGCCGTGACCGCCAGCGCCGCACAGGCGGCTGCGACCTCGTCGGACACCTCAGCGGGCACGATGAAGCGAGTCTCGCCGGCGGTGTAACGGGCGGTGTAGTCGTAGACGCCCGACTGCGGACGAATCTCCACCGCCGGCAGCGCCGACGGTTCGCCATCCAGCACGACCACGCCGACAGCCACCTCGGTGCCGGAGATGAACTCCTCGACCACCGCGACATCACCGTAGGAGTAGGCGCCGACCATGGCCGCCGGCAACTCAGCGGCGCTGTGCACCACCGTGCAGCCCAGGGCCGAGCCGCTGCGGGCCGGCTTGACCATCAGCGGGAAGCCCAGCCGCTCGCCGATCGCGGCCACCAGGGCGGCTGCGCCAAGCTCACGGAACATGTCGTGGGGCAGTGCGATCGCCTTCGGGGTGACGATCCCGGCCTGCGCCACCAGCGGACCGGCGATGGCCTTGTTGAAGCTGCGGCGGGCAGCTGCGGGCGTGGAGCCGACATAAGCCACGTCCAGCAGCTTCAGCACCTGTTGCAGGCCGCCGTCCTCGCCGACGCCGCCGTGCAGCAGCGGGAACACCACCGGATCGGTCAGGCCACCGATCAGTTCCACCAGGCCGGCGTTCAAATCGGACTCGATCACTTCGCGGCCCTGGTCGCGCAGTGCTTGGGCGACGCGGCGTCCGGAGCGTAGCGAGACGTCGCGCTCGTGGGAGAGCCCGCCGGACAGGACGACGATCGGTCCGTGATGCTGAGTATCGGTCATGTGGGTTCCTAACTGATGTCGGGGGCGGGCCCGGTGTGCAGATCGTGGTGGCGGGCGGCCCCCGGGTCGATACCGAAGGTGCGGTTCATCTCGAGCTCGGCGCTGATCACCTCGCCGAGGCGACGGGTGCCTTCCAGAATCCGTTCGGGAGTCGGGAAGCAGAAGGACAGTCGCATGTTGCGGCTTCCCAGCCCATCGGCATAGAACGCCGTGCCGGGGGTGAAGGCGACCCGCGCCGTGATGGCGCGCGGCAACATGGCTTGGGAGTCGAGCCCTTCGGGCAGAGTGACCCAGACGAAGAAGCCGCCATTAGGGGTGGTCCAGGTACTGCCTTCAGGCATGTGTTCGGCCAGGCCGGCGAGCATCGCGTCGCGGCGGGCACGGTACATGTCCCGGAAAGCCACGATCTGGCCGCGCCAGTCGAACTCCTCCAGGTAGGTCGAGATCGCAAACTGGCTGAACACCGGCGGCGCCAAGGTGGCCGACTCCTGAGCCAGCACGAGCTTCTCGCGCACGGCATGCGGCGCCAGCGCCCAGCCGATCCGGAAGCCAGGAGCGAAGGTCTTTGAGAACGAACCCAGGTAAATGACGTTGTCAGCGTCCATTGAACGCAGCGCCGGCATCGGCTGGCCCTCCAAGGTCAGCAGCCCGTACGGGTTGTCCTCGATGATCAGCAGGTCGACTTCCTTGGCCACCGCGACGATCGCCCGGCGCCGCTCGATCGACTGGGTCACGCCGGTCGGGTTCTGGAAGTTCGGGATCGTATAGAGGAACTTCACCCGCTTGCCGGCCGCCCGCAGGCTGACCACGGCCTGGCGCAGCGCCTCGGGCTGAATGCCTTCGTCGTCCATGCCGACATGCACGATCTGCGCCTGGTAGGAGTGGAAGGTGCCCAAGGCACCCACGTAGCTGGGGCCTTCGGCGAGGATGACATCGCCGGGATCGATGAAGGTGCGGGTGACAAGGTCCAATGCCTGCTGCGAGCCACAGGTCACCACGACATCATCGGGATGGGCGCGCACCTGCTCCTCGGCCATCACTTCGGTGATGTGCTCGCGCATGAACAACTCGCCTTGGCCCGCGCCGTACTGCATCGCCTGGATGCCGCGCTCCTGGATGAGGCGGTCGATCGAGGCACCGAGCTCAAGCCGGGGCAGGTCGGCGATATTGGGCATGCCGCCGGCCAACGAGACCACCTCAGGACGGTTAGCTACGGCGAACAGAGCTCGGACCGCAGAGACCTGCAATCCGTGGGTTCGTTCGGAGTAGGTATCGACGTAATGGTCCAGTCGTGTGTCGCGACGGGACGGTTCAGGCAGACTCACCGGTCCAGATTGCCGTACTGACGGCCTAGGATGAAGCCAGCCAACCGAATCTGGTCTAAGAAAACCCAAGGAAGTCGATGGCTCGCATCTCATCGTTGCAGGCAGCGGAGCTGATGGAGTTGCCCTGCCCCTACTGCGGACGGCGGGTGCCTGCGGGGCTGGACTGGCTCACCGCGTCCCAATCACGGTGGGGACGCTGCGGGGTGAAGCTCACCCACGACGGTGAAGTGGTCGGGATTCTGGCGATGGCACCGACCGAGCGCGTCGGGCACGCCATGGTGAAGATGATCTGGGTGCGTCCTGAGGTGGCCGGACGGGGCTACGGGCGCCAACTGGTGCAAGGCGCAGCCGCCGAAATGCTGCGGCTCAAGCTCGAAGTGCTGTGGGCTGCCGGCGGGCATGGCGCCTCCCATTGCGCCACTCCTCCAACCGCGTTTCTGGAGCGGGTGGGCTTCGTCCGTCCGCCGGAATCGCGCTTGTGGCGCCTCGATTTGGGCCAGGCCGTCCTGGAGCGCAGCGGCCTGGGCGTCTTCGGACGGCTGATCCGAGGTCTGGGTTTCGGCCCCCAGCCGGCGGGCGGGACGGTCTCGGGGCGCGTCGGCTGACCGGCACGACGTCACCCCTGGGACACGCGATTCGGGGAATCAGCACGCGTGCCGTCCGGAAGTGGCACGGTGGCATTCATCGGGTGAGGAACACCGCTTTGTCCCGCACCTCCTTC
>CAZLJN010000065.1:0-3469 GCA_964559815.1 uncultured Propionibacteriaceae bacterium | reverse complement strand
GCAAGGTCACCAACAAGCGCGGCAAGAAGCTCGGCACCGTCACCCTCACCGGATCAGGCCCCGACTACACCCCCACCGG
The DNA here is from genome assembly GCA_964559815.1 of uncultured Propionibacteriaceae bacterium. Classification (GTDB taxonomy): domain Bacteria; phylum Actinomycetota; class Actinomycetes; order Propionibacteriales; family Propionibacteriaceae; genus Propionicimonas. The sequence goes on along the minus strand of CAZLJN010000065.1, from coordinate 3,390 downwards.
GGCCGTGTCACCGAATCGCCGAGCTGACCTGATCGGCACCGCGACCGGCACTTTCAAGTGGTGCACCGGCGACTACCTGGGCGCGATCAAGTTCGCTGCGCCCAAGGGCACCTGGACCGGAACCTACAGCCTCGCCTCGGTCGGCGAACCGGTCGGCGGTTCGATCGCCAGCACCCTGACAGCGACTGGTCATGTGAAGGCCACCATCACGATGACGACGCCGAAGTTGAAGGTCAAGGGCACGAAGCGGACGCTGACGGCGACCGTCAAGACCTGGGTGCCCGACGTGAAGGGCTGGCGGGCGCTGGCTGGGGCGAAGGTCACCGTGCAGAAGCTGGTCGACGGCTCCTGGGTGACCCAGAAGATCGCGCGGCTTTCACACCACGGCAAGTTGAAGACCAGCTGGAACGCCACCGCGTCGACCAGCTACCGGGTGGTCTTCGCCGGCAACTCCATCACCACTGACGGCATGAGTGCCGAAGTGGTGGGCTGAACCAACGAAAGCAGCAGGGCCCCGGGATCGCTCCCGGGGCCCTGCTGACGCCTCGCTCAGTTGAGGTTCGACTCAGAGGAATTCTGCGATGGCCTTCGCGAAGACCGACTTGGGCTTGGCGCCCACGAACTGCTTGACCAGCTCACCGCCGACGAACACCTGAATGGTCGGCAGGCTCATCACGCCCTGCTGGATCGGGGTGGCGGTGTTCACGTTCGTGTCCATCTTTGCGAACGTGACCTTGTCGCCGAGCTCGTTGGAGAGCTCCTCGATGATCGGGGACAGCTGCTTGCAGGGGGCACACCAATCGGCCCAGTAGTCGACCACCACAGGCGTGGTGGAGCCGAGCACCACCGAAGCAAAGGTGGCATCGGTGACATCAACGACGGCCATGTTCGTACTCCTCCTCGAAAACCAGCGAAGGCCAGCTTAGGTCACTTGTCCGACAAAGCCGCGAGGAAACGCTCGGCGTCCAAGGCGGCCGCGCAGCCGGAGCCGGCGGCGGTGATGGCCTGCCGATAGCTGTGGTCAACCAGGTCGCCACAAGCGAAAACACCGTCCAGGTTGGTGCGGGTGCTGGGGGAGGCGACCGTGACGTAGCCGGCCTCGTCCAACTCCACCTGGCCGGTGAACAGCTCCGAGCGCGGATCGTGACCGATCGCCACGAACAGGCCCTGGATCGGCAGCTCGCGAGTGGCGCCGGTAACGGTGTCGGTCAGGACGGCGCCGGTGATCGCCTGGTCGCCGGTGAGCCCGGTGATCTTCGAGTTCCAGGCCACGGTGATCTTCGGGTCGGACAGCGCCCGGTCGATCATGATCTTCGACCCGCGCAGCTCGTCGCGGCGATGGATCAGGGTGACCGACTTGGCGAACCGGGTGAGGAAGGTGGCCTCCTCCAGAGCGGAGTCGCCGCCGCCGACCACGGCGATGTCCTTGTCGCGGAAGAAGAAGCCGTCGCAGGTGGCGCACCACGACACGCCCCGTCCGCTGAGGCGATCCTCGTCAGCCAGGCCGAGGCGACGGTAGCCCGACCCAGTGGCCAGGATCACGGCCTTGGCCTGGTAGGTGCGTCCCTCGGAGTCGGTGACGGTCTTGATCGCGCCGGTCAGCTCGACGGCGGCAACGTCATCGGTGATGATCTCGGTGCCGAAGCGTTCGGCCTGGCCCCGCATGTTCATCATCAGTTCCGGGCCCATGATGCCGTCGGTGAAGCCGGGGAAGTTCTCCACTTCGGTGGTGTTCATCAGCGCGCCGCCGGCGGTGATCGCGCCTTCGAACATCAGCGGCTTCAGGCCGGCGCGGGCGGTGTAGATGGCAGCGGTGAATCCGGCGGGGCCGGAGCCAATGATGATCACTTCACGGATGTCGGTCATGGTTCCTCAACAGGTCGTGGTGGGCAGCCTCACTCTAGCTGGGCCGGCCCGGCTCGCCTGCTCTAACCCCGTGGCCGGCCAGAAGATTCCCATACCCCAGTGGGTATACGTGGCGGCAGGGGTGCCGTCGGCCGACGCTCAGTCCGACGTGCCGGCGGTGAGGCTCGCTGCCCACTCGGCCACCCGGCGGGCGCTCTCGTCGTCCGAAAGATCCTCGATGCGCGTCATCACCGACCAACGGACGCCGAAGGGGTCGCGGATGCTGGCGAAACGGTCGCCGGAGACGAAGTCGATCGCCGGCTCACGGACGGTCGACCCCGCCGCCACCGCGCACTCGACGACCGCATCGACGTTCTCGACGTAGATGCCCAGCGAGAAGCTGACGTCGTCAGAGGCGCTCTGCGGCACCAGGTGCGAGGCGGGCGTGGGCTCACCCAGCTGCAGCCGTCCGTGCCCGAAGTCGAGCTCGGCGTGCACGATCAACTCACCGAAGGCGGTGACGCTCACTACCCGGGCACCGAAGACCTCGACGTAGAAGTCGATCGCGGCCTGTGCCGGACTCACCGCGATGAACGGGGTCAGCGTGGTGAAGCCGTGCGGACGTCCGGCGGTGGTGTGTGCGCCGCTTGCTGCGTTGATCATGTCCCCACGCTAGTCAGGACGCCATGCGCGCGCCTTGTCGATTTCCGACAGCACCCCCTCCGCCTAGGCTGGACGCATGCCGGCCGAGTCCCGGGGACCGCTCTATCCCGAGCTGCTCCCCACGCTGCACCGGGCGCCGCCGCTGCCCGCAGCCGCTCCGTTGGTGCGTTGGTTCTGGATCACCCGGTGGCAGCTGGAGCCTGGCCAGGTGAGCCGTCAGCATCTGATCGCCTATCCGGCGTTCAATCTGGTGGTCGAGCCGCCGCAGGTCGGCCTCCACGGGCCGACGACCCGGGCCTCGTTCCGCGACCTCAGCGGCAGCGGGTGGGCGATCGGGGCGCTGTTACGTCCGGCAGCGGTCCGCGCGTTCGTCTCCGATCCCCGGGAGGTGGTGGACGACACCGTCTGGCTGAGCGAGCCGGTGCTGCCGCAACAGCTGGCCACCGTGCTGGCCGGGGCCGGAGCGCAGGCCGCGGCTGCGCACTTCTCCTCCTGGCTGATCGAACGAGTGGGGGAGCCGAGCGCGGACGCCCTGCTGGCCAACCAGCTCGCCGAAGAGGCGGAGCGTCCGGGGTTGCTACGGACCAGTGAGTTGGCCGAGCGGTTGGGGGTCGGGGTGCGACGCATCGAGCGATTGGCCCAGGCCCACCTCGGAGTGACCCCGGCGGCGCTGATCCGGCGCAGGCGCATCCAGGAAGCGGCCGAGCGACTGCGTGAGCAGCCCGCCATCGACTTGGCCCGCCTGGCTGCGGAGACCGGCTACACCGATCAGGCGCATCTGACCCGCGACTTCGCCCGGGTGCTCGGCGTGACGCCCGGCAGCTATCGCCGCACCCAGGCCACCGCGGAGACCGAACGACCGATCGGCGCATAGGCTCAGGT
>CAZLJN010000064.1:0-9687 GCA_964559815.1 uncultured Propionibacteriaceae bacterium | reverse complement strand
CGCGCAGCCGCAGGCTGTTGAGCACCACGAACACGCTGGAGAAGGCCATCGCCGCCCCGGCGATCATCGGGTTGAGCAGCCCCAGCGCGGCCAGGGGGATCGCGGCCACGTTGTAGCCGAAGGCCCAGAACAGGTTGGAGTTGATCACCCGCAGGGTCGCCCGCGACAAAGCGATGGCGTCGGCCGCCAGCAGCGGATCCGGTCGCATCAAGGTGAGATCGGACGCCTGAATGGCGGCATCACTGCCGCTGCCCATGGCGATGCCCAGATCGGCTTGAGCCAACGCGGCGGAGTCATTCACCCCGTCGCCGACCATCGCCACCTTGCGTCCGGATGCCTGCAGGTCACGGATCACGGTCACCTTGTCGGCCGGCATCACCTCGGCGATCACCTGGTCGATGCCCAGTTCGGCTGCGATCGCCTGAGCGACCGCCTGGTTGTCGCCGGTCAGCAGCACCGGACGCAGCCCGAGCTTGGCCAACCTGCCCACCGCTGCCGCCGCGGTCGGCCGCACCGCATCGGCGACCGAGATGGTGCCACGCAGGCGTCCGTCCCAAGCCACCGCCACCTCGGTGGCCGGCTGAGAGGAATTGCGCTGTCGATTGCCGAGATCGGTCGAATCAGGTGCGTTTCGGCCATCGACCGTCGAAATCGTCCCACCGGCCCAGCTCGGCCGCCCGACTCGCACGGCGCGACCGGCCACCACCGCAGTGATACCGGCCCCCGGGGTGTCGATCAGGCCGCTCGCCGTCAGTTCGCTGGCGGCATGGGCGGCGATCGCCTGGGCCACCGGGTGACCGGAGGCCGCCTCGGCGGCACCGGCGTAGGCCAGCAGTTCGCTCTCGTCGACTCCCGGCTCGGGCCGGACGGCGACCACGCTCATCTCGCCAGCGGTGAGGGTGCCGGTCTTGTCGAAGACCACCACATCGAGGTCGCGGGCTCGCTCCAAGGCTTCAGCGCCCTTCACCAGAATGCCGAGCCGGGCGCCGCGGCCAGTTCCCACCAGCAGCGCGGTGGGCGTGGCCAGGCCGAGCGCACACGGACAGGCGATGATCACCACAGCCACGGCCGCAGCCGCCGCGAACGACAGCGATTCGCCCAGCAGCAGCCAGGTGATCAAGGTAAGCACCGCCAGCCCGATCACGACCGGGACGAAGACCGCCGAGATCCGGTCGGCGAGCGCTTGCACGCTGGCCTTTCCAGCTTGCGCTTCGGTGACCAGCCGGGCGATCTGGGCCAGTTCGGTGTCAGCGCCCACACGGGTGGCCCGGACGACCAGGCGTCCGGTGGTGTTCAGGCTGGCGCCGATCACCGGGTCGCCTTCGGTGACGTCGACCGGCAGCGATTCGCCGGTGACCAGGGAGTTGTCCACTGCGGAGGTGCCGGCGACGATGACGCCGTCGGTGGCGACCTTGGCGCCGGGACGCACCACGAACTCCTGCCCGACCGCCAGCTGGTCGATCGCGATGGCCTGCTCGCGTCCGTCCACGATGATCAGGGCTTCGGTGGCGCCTAGCTTCAGCAACGACCGGACGGCCTCGCCGGCGGCGTTCTTGGAGCGGGCCTCGAAGTAGCGTCCGAGCAGCAGGAAGAAGACGATGCCGGCGACGGCTTCGAAGTAGATCGCCGCCTGGCCATGACCGCGCATCAGCGAGAACTCGAACGGGTGGGTGTAGCCCAGGTGCCCGGCGGAGGTGAACAGCAGCGCGTACAGCGACCAGCCGAAGGCCGCGGTCGTGCCCAGGCTGACCAGGGTGTCCATGGTGGTGGTGCCGTGGCGGGCGTTGACCAGCGCGGAGCGGTGGAACGGCCAGGCGGCGTAGCCGTAGACGGGCAGCACCAGCGCCAGGCTGACCCACTGCCAACCGGCGAATTGCCAGGCGGGCACCATAGCCAATCCGATCACCGGCAGTCCGAAGATCGCCGCCCAGATCAACCGGACGCGGAGCGCCGCGGCATGGTCGGCCGGCTCCGAATCCGGGGTGGGTACCGCGGCACCGTAGCCGGCGTTCTCGACGGCCGTGATCAGGTCGGCGATCGGTACGGCCGCGTCGAAGCTGACCAGCGCCCGCTCGGTGGCGTAGTTGACGCTGGCCTGCACGCCGTCCAGTTTGTTGAGCTTCTTCTCGATCCGGGCTGCGCACGAGGCGCAGGTCATCCCGGTGATGTCGAGCTCAACCGACTCCCTTGTCGGTGTGGTCATGCTCAGGCGACGCTGTATTCCCCGGCCTCGGCGACGGCCTCGACGATGCGGTCGAAGTCGATCGGGGCCTCGGAGGTCACTTCGAGCTTGCCGTCGGCCAGGGTCACGGCCACGTCGGTGACGCCGGGGATGGCAGAGACTTCTTCTTTCACGTGCATCACGCAGTGACCGCAGGTCATGCCGGTGACGGTGTAGGTGGCGATCATTGTGGGTTCCTTTCTTGGCGCGTCAGGAGCGGACGAGACGGGCGATGGCGGCGGAGGCTTCGGCGATCTTCTCGGCCGCCTCCTCGTCACTACCCCGTGCGGCCCGCACCACGCAGTGGTTGAGGTGTTCGTCCAACATCGCCAGTGCGAGCGATTCCAGCGCACTGGTCATGGCTGACACCTGAGTGAGGATGTCGATGCAGTAGACCTCGGTCTCCACCATCCGCTGCAGACCGCGGGCCTGGCCCTCGATCCGCTTCAGCCGCCGCATGTAGTCGGGCTTATGGTCCAGATAACCGTGGCCGACATCGTGGTGACAGCTTGGTGAATGGGACAGATGTGAACCATGTTCTTCCATCGCCGAGCATCCTCCCTAGTCAGATACCCCCCAAGGGTATAACGGCCGTCAAGCCGGATGTGGACGGGTTGTGCATAACCACCCCCTCGACGGCGCTATACACCCAGGCGCGCCTTGGGTGTCAAGCCACGGGTCGTCGTCGAAATTTCCTGAGAAGTTCCTTCAGTCCACACCCGGTGAATGACGTTTCTCCTAGTAATCGTCATGTCCGGAGAAATCAGGATTGGCCGTCCACACACCCGCCACCGCGTCGTACACAGGGCGCACGCCGCAACGGTGAACTTGTCCCCATTTCATCCACAGGGGGCTGTGGATGAAGCCATGGCCTGCCACGTCCGACCCGGCTACGGTAGGCCGAGATGAGGGGCCTGTAAGAACTGTCAGGGGTGCGTCCTAACGTGCTTCTCGTCACCAGCTCGGACGCACCGGAGGTTTGCAATGTCGCTCGCGGAAGTGATGCCGTACGGCGGAGATATCGAGGCCGGGGGCGTCGATCGGACTCCGCCACAGGACGTCGCCGCCGAGCAGAGCGTGCTGGGAGCAATGATGCTCTCCAAGGACGCCATCGGCGACGTGGCTGAGGTGTTGAAGGGTCGCGACTTCTACCGGCCTGCCCACGAGATCATCTTCGACTCGATCATCAACCTGTACGGACGCGGCGAGCCCGCCGACGCCATCACCGTGGCCGACGAGCTGGCCAAGCGCGGCGAGTTGGGACGCACCGGCGGCCACATCTACCTGCACGACCTACTGGCCACGGTTTCGATCGCCTCGAATGCGGGCTACTACGCCGAGATCGTGCGCGAGAAGGCGATCCTGCGCCGCCTGGTCGAGGCCGCCATGAAGATCAGCCAGCTGGGCTACGCCGGCCAGGGCGACGTCTCCGGCATCGTCGATGCCGCCCAGCAGGCCGTCTACGCGGTGGCCGAGGGCAAGGCCGGCGAGGACTACGAGCCGCTGAGTGCGTTGATGGAGTCCACCCTGGACGAGATCGAGGCGCTCAGCTCCAACGGCGTGATGTCGGGGGTGCCGACCGGCTTCGCCGAGTTGGATGAGCTCACCAACGGTCTACATCCGGGCCAGATGGTCATCGTCGCCGCCCGTCCCGGCATGGGTAAGTCGACCCTCGGCCTGGACTTCGCCCGCGCCGCGTCCATTCAGCACGGCCTGTGCTCGGCCTTCTTCAGCCTGGAAATGACGAAGACCGAGATCGTGATGCGTCTGATCTCGGCCGAGGCGCAGGTGCCGCTGGGCGATATCCGCAAGGGTCACATGAGTGACGAGAACTGGCGGCGGATCGCCAAGAAGACCGCCGACGTGTCGGCCGCGCCGCTGTTCATCGACGATTCGCCTAACCAGACGATGATGGAGATCCGGGCGAAGGCCCGCCGCCTCAAGCAACGCCACGACCTGAAACTGGTGATCGTCGACTACATGCAGTTGATGAGCTCCGGCAAGCGCGTCGAGAGCCGCCAGCTGGAGGTCTCGGAGTTCTCCCGCCAGATGAAGCTGCTGGCCAAGGAGTTGGAGGTGCCGGTGGTGGCGCTCTCCCAGCTCAACCGTGGCCCCGAGCAGCGCACCGACAAGAAGCCGATGCTGTCCGACCTGCGTGAGTCCGGCTCGCTGGAGCAGGACGCCGACGTCGTGATCCTGCTGCACCGCGAGGACATGTACAACCAGGCCTCCGAACGCGCCGGCGAAGCCGACCTGATCGTCGCCAAGCACCGTAACGGCCAGACCAAGCCGGTCACCGTGGTCTTCCAAGGCCACTACAGCCGCTTTGTCGACATGCAGCACTGAGGGCTATCAGCCAGCGGGCAACTTGCTGCCCCGCCCCACCACACCGCACTCCGGCAATCTATAGATTTCGCCACGCATCGCGCCCTTCGCCGCTAGCGTTCGAGGCATGATCACTCCCGGCACGCGCCTCATCGCTGGGTGCGGCGTTTTGATGCTCGTCCTTGCCGGATGCAGCGGCAGCCCCACCTCTTCGGTCGCCCCCAGTTCCACCGCGTCCGCGCTGTGCGCTGCGGCGAACGCGCCGGTGGCCACCACGCCGTCGGCGAAGGCGTCCAGCACGTCCGCTTCCACGTCGGCCACCGCCTCGGCGAGTAGCGACGCCAATGCCAACGACTCGGCTACCAACTCCTGGAGCTTCGTCACCGAGCCCAACCTGAAGCCGATCAAGATCCAGGTCACCAAGAACGCGCTGACCGACGCCTCCGGCCTGGTGTTCACCGCGCCGTACGCGCCGGGCTCGGCCACCGGGCAGACCGGCACCTACATCACCGACGTCGACGGCAACCCGGTGTGGTTCCAGGCCGTGCCGGACACCAGCCTGGTCAACCTCGGCTTCCGCGTGCAGACCTACCAGGGCAAGCCCGTCCTCACCACCTGGCAGGGCACCGCCGCCGGCTCGCCGGAGTACCAGAACCTGCCGATGGCCTCCCCCGAGCCGGGCGCCTGCTTCTACATCTACGACCAGAACTACCGCGTCATCAAGACCGTCAGCGCCGTCGACGGCTGGACGGCCGACCTGCACGAGTTCGTGCTGACACCGCAGGGCACCGCGCTCTTCCTCACCTTCAAGACCGTCGCCAAGGACCTCTCGCCCTATGGCGGCCCGGCCAACGGATATGTGGGTGACTACGGCATTCAAGAGATCGACCTGGCCACCGACAAGCTGGTCTTCTCCTGGGACATGCTCGACCACATCAGCCTGAAGGACTCCTTCGAGACCGCGGCCAGCGCCAACGCCACCGACGGCAACGTCTGGGACGTCTACCACCCCAACTCCCTCGACATCGGCCCACAGGGCGAACTGCTGCTGTCGCTGCGCAACATGTGGGCCGGCTACGCGATCGATCGGGCCAGCGGCGACGTCCTGTGGCAGCTCAACGGCCAGCAGCAGGCGGACGAGACCTGGCCACTGATCACCCCGGCGAAGGACGCGCGGTTCTCCTGGCAGCACATGCTGCGCTTCCGCGGCACCGATCAGATCTCGCTGTTCGACGACGGCTGCTGCGGCACCGCCGCCGACGGCAGCGACGAGGCCGCCCAAGGCACGTCCCGCGGGCTGGTGCTCAACGTTGATCAGGCCAAGAAGACAGCCACGGTCGCCACGACCGCCTATCACGACCCCACGTTGAAGGTGTCCAGCCAAGGGAGCATGCAGCAGTTGCCCAATGGTGACTGGTTCGTCGGTTGGGGCATTCAGCCCTACTTCTCCCAGTACGGCGCGGCCGGCAACACCGCCAAGTCCGCTGCGGCGAACCAGCTGTACGACGCGCATTTCAGCGGCAGCATGTTCTCCTACCGCGCCTTGCGCGACAGCTGGGTAGGCACCCCGAGCACCCCGCCGAAGACCGTCGCCCAATCCCGCGACGGCAAGACCACCGTGTACGCGTCCTGGAACGGTTCGACCGAGACCGCCGCCTGGCAGGTGCTCGCCGGCAGTACCGCCTCCGACCTCGCCGTCGTCGTCGCGAAGGCGCCCCGCACCGGCTTCGAGACTTCGGTGAGCGTCCCGGGCACTTCGGCGTACTACCAGGTCAACGCCCTCGACCAGGACGGACAGGTCATCGGAACCTCGGCCGTCGAAGCGTTGTCGCCCTAGGCCACGGCGACTGCAGCACGGCACCTATTGTTCTAGTTGTCATATAACAACTATGATGGTTACATGCTCTTCCGGATCGACTCTTCGGCACCCGAGCCACTGTTCGTGCAGTTGGCCGCTCAGGTACGCGCCGCCGTGACGGACGGCTCGCTGCGCACCGGTGAGCGGCTGCCCGCCGCTCGCGATCTGGCCGCCTCTTTGGACATCAACCTGCACACCGTCCTGCGGGCCTACCAAGACCTCCGCAACGAGGGCCTGCTCGAGCTTCGCCGCGGACGAGGCGCCGTCGTCACCTTCCGCGCCGGCCAGGATCTCGCTGCCCTGCGCAGCGCGCTGGCCCTCGTGGCGGCCGAGTCGCGCCGACTGGAGCTCTCTGACGAAACCACCATCGCCTTGCTGAAGGAGGCCCTGCGATGACCACTACCCTTCCCCCCGTTCCCCACCGCGCCCGGATGACCGTCCTCGCCCTGGTGGTGCCCCTGGCCATACTGCTGGCCGCACTCGGCGTGGCCATCACCCTGCTCCCCCACCTGCCCAACCCGGTCGCCACGCACTGGGGTCCGACCGGCGCCCCGGACGGTTTCGGGAGCCCGATCGGCACGCTGGTGATGCTCACGGTTCTGGTGACGGCCTTCTCCGTCGGTCTGTGGGCACTTGGGTTCTACCTCGGCTCCAGCGCCAGCACCCGACGACTCGCGGCGTTCTTCGCGGTCTGGTTCGCGATCACGCTCACCGGTCTGCTCGTCGGTTCGCTGGTGATGCAGCGCGGACTCAGCGACGCCACCCAGGCCGGCGGGATCGGTCTGCCGATGGGACTCGCCTTTAGCGCGGCCACCGTCCTGGGCGCTGTGGCCGCCGCGTTGATGCCCGGCGATGCTCACCAACCGACCCGCGCGCCCGTCCCGACGGACGCCGAGCGTCTGCCGCTCGCACCGGGTGAGCAGGTCGCCTGGGTGCGCACGGTCGAGACCCCCCACCTGAGCTGGTTCATCGGCGTCGGCGTGGCGCTCACCATCACCGCCATCGGCCTGAGCGTTCTGGGCGGCACGACCGTCGGCGCGATCAGCGGCGTCACCCTGGCCCTCGCTACCGCCGCCTTCTCCCTCTTCACCCGCTGGACGATCACCATCGACCACAACGGACTGCGCGCTCACACCGTCCTGCCGTGGCCACGCACGATCGTGCCGCTGGACGAGGTGGAGTCGGCTGAAGTCGCCGAGGTACGTCCGCTGGCCGACTTCGGCGGTTGGGGCTACCGGATCGATGGCGCCGGACGGGTGGGCATCGTCGTCCGCGCCGGCGAGGCGGTCCTCGTCCATCGCACCGGGGGACGCCAACTGCTGGTCACCGTGGACGACGCCACCACCGGCGCCGCCCTCCTGAACTCCCTCGCGGATCGCTCGCGGCTGCGCTGAGCGGCCTCAGCCCTCCAGCAGCCCGCGGCGATTGCGCAGCTGCCGGGCCATTGTGTGGAGTCGGTGGGCGTCAAAGGGCAGCACCCCGTAGGTGAGGTCATCCAGCAGGGGGGGGGGGCGCAAAAGGCGGCGCTGGCCCCCTTGCCTTCGAGTGCACTCGAAGGCATAGCGTCACCTCATGAGCGTTGATCTGAGCAGTGTCGAGGAGCTGTCGAGCGTAGAACCGGGAGCGATGGGCGAACTGGTCGAGGCCGCCGTCCGGCGACTCGCCGCCGACCCGACTGCTGTGCCCACAGCCGAAGAGCTGCGTGCGGCGTCCACCATTCCCGAGTTGCCGTACGCCTTGAGTATCGCCGAAACCGCCGAGTTCACCGGACTCAGCGCACACACCCTGCGCTACTACGAACGCATCGGCCTCCTGAACGTCCCCCGCGATCACAACGGGGTGCGGATCTTCGACGTCGCCGCCCTGCGCCGGGTGGTGTTCCTGGCCCGAATGCGCGCCTCGGGCATGCCGATCACCCAGCTACGCCGCTACGTCGAACTCGTCGACTCCGACACCCTCGAATCCCTGCCCGAACGACTGGCCATCATGCGCCAACACCGCGAAGCCCTGCTTCGCCGCCTAGCCGAGACCCAGGTGGCCCTGGCCATCACCGACTACAAGATCGCCAGCTACGCCGCTGGCCCTACTCCTGACGACATTGAGGAACAGAAATGACCATTCCCCGCCGCCTTATCGGCAACCTTGACGTGAGCACGCTCGGCCTGGGCTGCATGGGCATGAGCCCGGTGTACGGACGCATCGACGTCGGCGAAGCCATCGCCACCATCAACCACGCGCTCGATCTCGGGGTCAACCTGTTCGACACCGCCGACATGTACGGCAACGGGGGCAACGAGAAGCTGGTCGGCAAGGCGCTGCACGCCCGACGCGACGAAGCGGTCATCGCCACCAAATTCGGCATTCTGACCATGCCCGGGGTGGGCCTGCCGCGCGGCTTGGACGCCCGTCCCGAGCGGGTCGCCCGCTGCGCCGATGCCTCCTTGACCCGATTGGGGATCGACGTCATCGACCTGTACTACCTGCACCGAGTCGACCCGAAGGTGCCGGTAGAGGAGACCATCGGCGCGATGGCTCAACTCGTCACGGCAGGCAAAGTACGCAACCTCGGCATCTCGGAGGCCACCGGCGATCAGCTGCGCCGCGCCCACGCCGTGCATCCGATCGCAGCCCTGCAGAGCGAATGGTCGATCTTCAGCCGCGATCTCGAAACCGACGCCCTGCCGGTCGCCCGAGAACTCGGCATCACCGTGGTTCCCTACAGCCCGTTGGGACGAGGGATGCTCACCGGCGACGCGGCAGCCACTCGCAAGCTGGGCATTATCGACTTCCGACGCACCCTGCCGCGCTGGCGCGGCGACAACCTCGAACACAACCTGGCTCTGGTTGCCCGCATCCGCGAACTCGCCACCCAACACGGCGCCACGGCAGGCCAGATTGCGCTGGCCTGGCTGCTCAACCAGGGGGAAGACGTCGTGCCGATCCCTGGCACCAAACGCCGACGCTGGCTGGAGGAGAACGTGGCGGCGACCGATGTCCATCTTGACGCCGATGCCGTGTCGGAGTTGAACGCCATGACCGCCGCGGGCACGCGGTACGCCGAAGGCACCGCGAGCGGCATCCCCTCCTAGGGACTACCAGCGCCCCATCGCCCGCAGCACCTGCTCGGTCACGCTCGGCAGGTGCTCGTCGAGCACCGCCAGACCACGCTCAGTGCTGGCGCCGGGATGGGCCACCCGATGGATCACTTCGGCGGCGTCGATGCCCTCGTCGCGCTGCAGCGCGATCGTCCCGCTCACGGTCTGCCAGACCAGTTCGCGGCACA
>CAZLJN010000063.1:7627-9712 GCA_964559815.1 uncultured Propionibacteriaceae bacterium | reverse complement strand
TCGGGCTCCGCTGAGTCGAGCTCGGGTTCTACGTCTCGCCCCCGCAGCATTGGGACCAAGGTTCGGGCTCCGCTGAGTCGAGCTCGGGTTCTACGTCTCGCCCCCGCAGCATTGGGAGCAAAGGCAGCCGGGCGAGGAGCGACTCAGACCCACGCTCACCCCCACGTTTTGAGCACGCCGGATATGGCGCTGCTGATAGATGCAGAACCGTGGTGAGGACTGGCTATCCTGTCCAATGCCGGACCCACCCAGGCACCATCGGCTTGGTCCGATCGTGAGTGTGCCCCACACGACTGAGGGAGACAGCGTGGCCAGGAAAAAGAAGGTTCCGACGCCGGTAGCCGACGAGCCGGCGGCTGTTCCACCGACGGAGGACACCGAACTGGCTGAACTGGCCGAACTGGCCGGCGAACACGTCGATTCCACCCCACCGCCATCCCCCGATGCCGCCGACGACGACGTCGCACCCACTGACCAAGAGCCGACCGCGGATGCCGAACCGGACGAGCCCAATGAGCCGGACGAAGACACCGTCGAAGACTCCACCGACGAGCCCGAGGCTGACGCCGAGCCCGAGGCCGGGGCCGAGGCCGGGGCCGAGCCCGAGGCCGAGCCCAAGGCCGACGAACCCACCGATGACGCGGACGACGTCGCCCCGGCGGAAAAACCCGCGTCGGTGACCGAAGACGAAGAACCGTTGGCCGACGAGGACGACGCCGTCACCCCGGAGGAAGAGGCGATCCGCGACGAGGCGATCGCCGCTGAGCTCGACCATCTCGACGACGTCCCCGACGACGCCGATGAACTCGACGACGACCCGACCGGCGGCACCCAGGCTCCATTCGATGACGACCTCGATCTGCCCTGGATGGACGATGAAGAAGCCGCCCTCACCGAGAGCACGTCGAGCGCGTTCAAGCCGCTGCCGGTGAGCCCGGCATCCCCGGCCGACACCACCTACCCCCCACCACCGCCGTACGACCCCACGGCCCTGCGCAAGACCCGCGGCCGCAATCGTGCCGACGCAGACGACCCATCCTCACCGCCCAGCGGCGCGGATTACATGCTCGCCGACGCGATGGGTGGCGGCCCGAAGAAGGTGCGCCGCACCCCGCTGCTGGTCGGTGCAGCGATCCTGGTGCTAGCCCTCATCGGCGGCATCGTCTGGGCCGCCCCCACCCTGTTTCCGGGCATGTTCGGCCCGCAGCGCAACGCCACCCCGAAGGCGGCGGTGGAGGGCTATCTGAACGCCCTCGCCTCTGCCGACGCCGCCACCGCCATCAAAGCCGCGGTGACCCCGCCGGCGGAGACTGCGTTGCTCACCAACGAGATGCTGGCCGCGTCCCAGAAGCGCGCGCCGATCACCAACATCGTGGTCAAGGACGCCTCCGGCTCCACCTCCGCGGTGGTGCCGGTGACCTATCAACTCGGCGGCAAGGCCATCACGGCCAGCTTCCCGACCCAGAAGGTCGGCAACGAATGGCGCCTGGTGACCATCACCCGCGACGTCCAACTCACCGGCATCGACGGCGTGACGGTAACCCTCAACGGGCTGCCAGTCACCGAGACCGCGCACCTCACCTTGTTCCCGGGCAGCTATCTGCTGGCCAGCGCGAACGATCGATTGAGCCTCACCGGCGGCGAGTTCCTGGTGCAGTCGCCCTCGGACTTCGCGAGCCCGAACCCGACCGCCACCATCAGTGACAAGGGCCTGGCCGATGCCCGCGGCGCCGCGCAAGCCTTCCTGAACGCCTGCGTGAAGAAGAAGGAACTGACGCCCACCGGCTGCGGCTTCGGCGTCTCCTCGGCGGGAGTCAAGGTGAAGTCGGTCACCTGGGAGATCACCAGCGGAGCCAAGGCGCTGAAGAACGCCGCCTTCAAGATCAGCTCCAGCGAGCCGTACGTGGCCACGGCCTATCCCTACGTGCAGCTGAAGGCCAACGTCGTCGACGCCAAGGGCCGCCTGGTCGCCTTGCCGGTTCTTTATTCAACGCCGGTCCTGTTCTTCAACAAGAACGCTTTCCGCAAGGCCAAGCTGAACCCGGACCAGCCGCCGCAGACCTGGTTCGAGATGCAGGGCATGCT
>CAZLJN010000063.1:0-7617 GCA_964559815.1 uncultured Propionibacteriaceae bacterium | reverse complement strand
CGCCGGACGTCGCTACTCCGGCATTGCGGTGGTCACCGTGGCGAAGGCCGAACTCTCTGGCCCGGACGTGGTGGTCACTTTCAACAAGTAACCACCACATTCCTGAGAAAAGCTCTTCACCATTTTCTCAGGAACGGTTAGGGTCGCTGTCACAGGGCACCTCACCTCCGGTGCCTCCGTCCAACGAAGGCGGTCACCGTGGACACCAGCAGCACCTCCGTCTCACCCGCCGACTTGGCTCCCGACAGACGGCAGCTGTTCGGCCTCGCAGTCGGCACCGGCCTGGCCCTCACCAGCCTGGCCAACGCTCCTGAAGCGGCAGCTGCCCCGCTGCCGTCCGCGCCGATCCTGCCGCAGCGGCTCAGCACACTGTCTGGGTCACTGGAGCTGAGCTCGACCCTGGCCTGGCACCTGGCCCGCCGGGTCTGCCCCGCCCCCACCGCCGCCATCGTCGCCGACATCAACAAGCGCGGCTACAACGCGTGGATCGAGCGCCAGCTCTACCCGTCCAAACTCAAGGACACCACCGCAAAGACGATGGTGACCAAGCACCTCAGCTGGGCCACCAAGACCACCAAGCAAGTCGCCAAGGCCAGCCACGGCCAACCCTGGCGCGCCGGCAAGGCGATGAGCACCTCGCGAACGATCTGGCAGCTCTACACCAAGCGCTACCTGTTCGAATCGATGGTCGACACCATGGCCGACCACCTCTACATCTCGGCCGACGGCAAGGCCAACTCCTTCGTCGGCTGGTTCGACTGGACGGTGCTGCGCAAGTACGCCCTAGGCAAGTACTCCAACATGCTCTACGCCGCGATCACTCACCCGGCCATGCAGATCTACCTGGACAATCACCTCAACTCCGCCGACAACCCGAACGAGAACCTCGGCCGCGAGCTCCTCGAACTGCACACCGTCGGGGTCGGCAACTACACCGAGGACGACGTCCGCCAATCGGCGCTGCTGCTGACCGGCCACGGCCTGGACTGGAAGAAGTACACCTACAGGTTCGCCGAATGGGACCACTACGTCGGCCCGCTGAAGATCATGGACTTCACCCACCCCAACGCCAGCCGCAAAGCCGGCCCGGACGCCCTGCGCAAGTACCTGTGGTACCTGGCCCACCACCCGGCCACGGCCCGCCGGATCGCCCGGCGCTTGGCCGTCCGCTACGTCTCCGACAGCCCGTCCGATGCCTTGGTGGAGTCGCTGGCGCAGGTGTACCTGAACAACGACACTTCGCTGCGGGCGACCATGCGTGCATTGCTGCACAGCGACGAGTTCAAGAACTCGATCGGTGAGAAGTGGCGCCGTCCGCAGGAGGCGATGGCGACCATGATCAAGGCTCAGAAGCCCGGCAAGATCAAGCCCAACGGCAAACAGTCGGGGAACTTGTGGAACATCCTGGGCACCGTGGAGTGGCTGCTGTCGACCGGCGGGCACGTGCCGCGGATGTGGCCGGTGGTCAACGGATACCCCGACCAGGCTCGCGACTGGATGGCCACCCAGGACATGCTGGCGCACTTCGATGCGGCCTTCGCCCGGGTCAACTGGAAGGACAAGGAGATCCCGGTGAAGTCGTGGGCCTCAGCCCTCGGCATCACCACCAAGATGACCGCCGAGCAGGCCGCCGCCCGGATCACCTATCGGCTCACCGGCTACAGCTGGAACGCCGCCGATCTGGCCGTGGTCACCGCCCGGCTGCGCGGCGGCTACACCGGGGCCACCCTCACCAAGACCCAGATCAAGAACCGCTTGCCACTGGCGGTTCATCTGGTGTTCTGCTCGCCCTACTTCATGCTTCGCTGACCGGAGAATCGACATGCCCACACCGATGGACGACAGCCTCACCCGTGGCGAGGCGCTGCTGCATGAGGATCTGATCACCCCGCTCCACGACCACGACCAGACCCGCGACCGGCTGTTGGCCAAGATCGACGGCGCCACCCGCGTGGTCAGCCCCGAGGCCGCCAACAGCTACGCCACCACGGTCCGTCCCACCCTCGGCATCGACGAGGTCGAACACAGCGCCGACGGCCCCAAGACCGGGCGCCGCGGACTGTTCAAAGGCACCTTGATCGGATTGGGTGGCTTGCTGGCCGCCTCCGCCGTACCCCGATTCTCGTTCGCCGACACCACCGGGGATCTGCTGATCTGCGTGTTCTTGCGCGGCGGTTTCGACGGCCTGTCGGCCGTCGGCCCCGACGACAGCTACTACCGCAAGGCCCGCGGGAGCCTGGCCATCAGCGACCCGGCCAAGAGCAAGTCGCTGGGCGGCGGGTTCCTGCTGAACCAGTACCTCGGCGCCCTCGGCCCGATCTGGGACGCCGGCCAGCTGGCCATCGTCCGGGCCGCTGGGCACCCGAAGGTGTCCCGCTCCCACTTCGAGGATCAGGCCATGTGTGAGCGGGCTGCGGCGGCCAACGTCCGCTCCGGCTGGCTCGGACGCCACATCGCCACGTCCTCGGCCGCCTCGGGGACGTTCCGCGCCATCACCATCGGCGACCGGGTGGTGTTGTCGCTGACCACCACCGAGCACCAGTCGCTGGCCATGTCGTCGGTGGAGAGCTTCGATCTGTGGTCGGCCTGGAACGGCCGCGACGCCCTGGTCGGCGACATCTCCCGGCTGTACGGCAGCGCCGGCGGCGTGATCGAAAGCCAGGTGAAGGGCACTCTGGACGCGGTCAACGCCCTACGCACCGTCCGCGACACCAAATACACCCCGGCCAATGGCGCCACATACCCCAACACCACCTTCGGTAAGGGGATGAAGGACATCGCCCGCCTGTCCAAGGCCGGCATCGGCATGGAGGTCGCCTGCATCGACTACGACGGCTGGGACCTGCACCAGGCGTCCGGTTCGCCGTACCAGGCCAAAGGAGCCTTTTCCACGATGGCCGCCGACCTGGCCACATCGATCGCCGCGCTGCGCACCGACCTCGGCTCGCGGTGGAACAGCGTCACGCTGGTCACCATGAGCGAGTTCGGACGACGGGTGGCGATCAACGGCGACGGCGGCACCGACCATGGCCATGGCAATGTGCAGTTCGTGATGGGCGGCTCGATCCATGGCGGGCTGTACGGCACCATGCCGACGCTGAGCCCCGGGAACCTGGTCGAGGGCGATGTGCCAATCCTCACCGACTATCGGCAGGCCTTGTCCGAGGTCGTCAGCACACGTCTAGGCAACAGCAAGACCGCCGAGGTGTTCCCCGGCTTCACGCCGAGCACCGCCCTGGGCATCGCCTGAAGCTGGAGCAGGGGTCCACCCTTGCACCGTCCGGGCTGGACAACAGCGGCCCTGCCCGACGTATGGTGAAAGCAGCCCGACCCCACCATGGAAGGTTCTCACCGTGCGTCGAGTCCTGCCCGCCACCACCGCCATCGTCGCCGCGCTTGCCCTGAGCCTCTCGCCGGCCCAGCCGGCCACAGCGCAGACGCTCACCCCTCGTGGCGAGCCGATCATCAACCAGGCGGGGCAGACCTTCCGGGTGCTGGGGCACCGTGGGGGTGCGCTGCAATGGCCGGAGAACTCGATCGAGGCCTACACCGGCGCGGCCGAGGCCGGCTACGACGGCATCGAGACCGACATCTCCTTCACCGCCGACGGCGTGGCGGTGATGAGCCACTACGACAAGCTGCCGAGCCGCTGCACGATGGCAGGCAGCAAGATCCACACGCTCACCTTGGTGCAGGTGCAGCAGGTCTTGTGCCAAGACCTGAGCGGCCAGTTCACCGTCCCGATCCCCACCTTCGATCAGCTCGCCGAGGTGCTCAAGGCGCACCCGGACGCGTGGCTCACTCTCGACATCAAGAGCTACTCCGGCCAGTCGGCGTCCGGTAAACGCAAGTACGCCACCCAGGCCATCCAACTGCTGCAGTCCCACGGCCTGCTGGACCGCACCCGGATCATCAGCTTCAACTGGGCCTACACCCTGCCGACAATCCGCAAGCTAGCGCCCAAGGTCTACGTGACCGCCTACGACCACACCGGTTTCGACTACGACCGGGTGCGGCTGGCGGCCAAGCTGGGCGCGTCCTCCTTCGGCACCGAGAGCCGCTACACCTCGGTGACCCTGGCGAAGTACACCCGGGCCAAAGGGATGGATTCGGTGCCGTGGAGCATCACCACCAGCCAGGGCCAGGCCATGTCGATCTACTACGGTCCCAAGACCTACTGGTTCATCACCGACTCACCCTCGGCGATGGTCAGGAAGCTCAGCAGTGGCGCCGCCGCCCTGGACTGGACGCCCAGCGACCAGGTGACCACCCTGCCGGCGCCGGTGAAGGTCACCAAGAAGACCTTAAAAGCAAAGAAGACCTACTACCCGACGATCCTGGGCAAGTCGGTGCCGAGCGGCGCCCGATTCGCGCTGAAGACCGTCACCTTGGCCGTGACCATCACCAAGGGCTCATCGAAGAACTACCTGTATTACGCGGCCCGCTCGTCGGCGAGCTCCAGCACCAAGAAGATCGCGCTGCCCAAGGGCACGGGCACCGTCACGATCTCGCTGCCGGTGGGCGATGCCGGGCAGGTGCGGTTGAAGACGTCGAAGAAGTCCAAGCTCACCGTGCAGACGCTCAGCTACACCAATGAGGTCTACACCCCGACCGAAGGCTGATCAGCTGCGGTTGTAGGTGACCAGCCGCCAATGCGGCTGCGCCGGACGTAACGTCAGCCAGTGACAGTTGCCCAGGCCCTGGAACGACCAGGCGTGGGCGTATTCCAGCCCCATCAGCAGCAGCGACGCCACCCGAGTGGTCAGGCCGTGGCCCACCACCAGCACCACCTCGTCGTCGGAGGCGGCCTCGGCGAACTCGATCAGGGCATCGGCGACCCGGCGACCGGCACCGGTCGCGGTCTCGCCGGTGGCCGAATGAGGGCCGTCCTGCCCGGCGCGCAGCGGATCCCACAACTGGGGATCGGTGGCGGCGACTTCCTCAGGTGTGAGCCCGGCCCAGCTGCCGACGTTGATCTCCTGCAGCCGCGGGTCGGTCTGCACCGGCAGGGCCAGCCGCTCGCCTACGGTGTGCGCGGTCGCTGCGGCGCGTTGCAGGTCGGAGCTGTAGATCCGGGCGATGTCGCGGCCGAGCAGCTTGTCGGCCACGGCCGCGGCTTGCGCCATGCCGACCTCGTTCAGCGGCACATCAGCCTGGCCCTGGAATCGTCCCGAGTGATTCCAATCGGTCAGGCCGTGCCGCAGCAGGATCAGCTGGCGAGCGGTCATCCCGCTTCGCCCACCGGTTCCAGCTCGCCCAGGTCGATCGCCGGGCAGTCCTTCCACAGCCGCTCCAGGGCGTACAGCGTCCGCTCCTCGGAGTGCTGGACGTGGACGACCACGTCCAGGTAGTCCAGCAGCACCCAGCGGTTCTCGCGGTCGCCTTCGCGGCGGACGGGCTTGCGGTCGATCTTCAGCAGCGACTCCTCGATGCCGTCGACGACCGCGCCGACCTGACGCTCATTGGTGGCGGTGACGACCAGGAAGATGTCGGTGATCGCCAGGCGTTCGGAGACGTCGAAGGCGACCGGGTCGAGGGCCTTCTTTGCGACGGCGGCCTTGGCCGCCAGGATCGCCAGTTCAATGGCCCCAGCTTCGGCACTCACAACTCAACCTTCCCCGCGGTACAAGCCCCGCTTCGCGATGTACTGCACGATGCCGTCCGGCACCAGATACCAGATGGGCAAACCTTGGGCCACCCGGTCACGGCAGGCTGTCGAGCTTATCGCCAGAGCCGGCACTTCCAACAATGTGACCTTGTCCTCGGGCAGATGGGTGATGTCGTCGGCGTCCAGTTTCACCCCGGGACGGGACACTCCCACAAAGTGGGCCAGGTCGAACAACTCCTCCACACCCTTCCAGGTGAGGATCCGACTGAGGGCGTCGGCGCCGGTGATGAAGTACAGCTCGACGTCGTCGCCACGCAACGCGCGGACGTCCTTCAGTGTGTCGACGGTGTAGGTGAGGCCGGGGCGCTCGATGTCGACCCGGCTCACCGAGAAGCGGGGGTTGGAGGCGGTGGCGATGGTGGTCATCAGGTAGCGGTCCTCGGGCTGAGAGACCTGCTTGCCCACCTTCTGCCAGGGCTGACCGGTGGGCACGAACATCACTTCGTCGAGGTGGTAGCGGGCCTGCACCTCGCTGGCTGCCACCAGGTGTCCGTGATGGATCGGATCGAAGGTGCCACCCATCACGCCCAGGCGCAGCGGTCGGGACCCTTGCCCATGCCACGCAATCGGGGTATCGCTCATCTGTGAGGCACCTTTCCCGAGCCGATCGGACGAGCCTGTCCGCGCCAAAATGCTACTTCACCGGCCCTTTCGAGGCAGGGTTCGACGTCCCGGCGCACCGCACCCCGCTGGTTGAGCACCCCCACCCCGCTGGTTGAGCAGCGAGCGTGTCGAAACCTCGACCGACCCCAGCGTCAGCCGCGGGTCTGGCCGGCGCCGTCGATGACGTACTTGGTGGAGGTCATCTCCGGCAGCGCCATCGGGCCGCGGGCGTGCAGCTTCTGGGTGGAGATGCCGATCTCGGCGCCGAAGCCGAACTCGCCACCGTCGACGAAGCGGGACGAGGCGTTCACCAGCACGGCCGCGGCGTCCACCTCGGCGACGAACCGCTCGGCGGCCCGACGGTCATCGGTGACGATGGTCTCCGAATGCCCGGTGGTGTAGCGCCGGATGTGCGCCAGCGCGGCGTCCAGATCACTGACGATGTCGCAGGCCAGATCCAGCGACAGGTACTCCTCGCTGAACTCGTCGCTGCCGGCCGGCACCACGGCTGCCGAGTAGGACGCGACCGCCGGCGTGCCGTGGACGGTGACCCCGGCCTCCGCCAGCGCCGCCAACGCCTTCGGCAGGAAGTCGGGGGCGATGTCGGCGTGCACCAGCAGGGTCTCCAGCGCGTTGCAGACGCTGGGACGCTGCACCTTCGCGTTCAGCATGATCTCGATCGCCATCTGCTGATCGGCGGCGGCGTCGACGAACAGATGGCAGTTACCGGTCCCGGTCTCGATCACCGGCACCTTCGAACCCTCGACCACCGCGTTGATCAACCCGGCCCCGCCGCGCGGAATCAGCACGTCCACCAGACCACGGGCGGCCATCATTTCGCCGGTCACCTCACGATCGCCCTCGACCAACTGGACGGCATCAGCCGGCAACCCGGCAGCCACCAGCCCGTCGCGCAGCGCGACCACCACGGCCCGGTTGGAGGCGATCGCCGAACTCGAACCGCGCAGCAACGCCGCATTGCCCGACTTCAGGCAGATGCCGCCGGCGTCGGCGGTCACGTTCGGCCGCGCCTCGTAGATGATCCCGACCACGCCCAGCGGCACCCGCACCTGCCGGACCCGCACCCCATTGGCATTCGTCCAGCCGCGCACCACATCGCCGACCGGATCAGGCAGGCCGGCCAGCGAACGCAGCCCGTCCACCATGCCCGCGATCCGGGCCGGGGTCAGGGTCAGTCGGTCGATCAAGGACTCGGTGGTGCCCGCATCCCGGGCTGCCGCGACGTCGACCGCATTGGCCTCCAACACCGCCGGTGCCTGGGCTGCCAGCGCATCGGCCATGGCGTGCAGGGCGGCGTCCTTGGCGGCCCGGTTGAGGGTGGCCAG